>JBEKFT010000369.1:0-2952 GCA_050013175.1 Verrucomicrobiota bacterium | reverse complement strand
CCGACCGGCGTCTCGCCGGTCGGAGGAGGGCCTAACGCAATCACTAAGCGGTGACTGGCCGCACAGCTCAAAAGTGTTTGGCGAGACGCCAAACACTGCACGCGAGGACGCGTGCGCTCCCCCGCGACTGAATAGATACGGCTAAGCCTTGGCCAGCAGCAGGGCGCCCACCGGCACCACGTCCTCGCCTAAATCGGAAAGCAAAACGCGCGGGCCCGGCTTGAACGCGTCCATGATGAACCCGCCCAGGGCGGCCTCGACCGCCACACGCAGCGGCTCGCCGATTCCTCTCAGGCCCCCGCCCACGACGATGACTTGCGGATGAAACAGATGTACCGCGTGCGATAAGGCAAACGCAACGTCTCCGGCGGTTTCGTCCAGAATGCGCTGCGCCGCGGAATCGCCCTGCCGCAGCGCCGCGGCCAGATGCCTGGCCTCACCGCCCCGCGAATGGCCGATCATCCCGCACAACGCGCTCCGCGGTTCGGTGGCTTCGAGCGCCCGGATTTTCGCGTCCACGGCCCAGCCGGAGCAGCGCGACTCCAGCGTGGTCCCGCTGCGATCCAGCCGGACGTGGCCGATCTCGCATTCGCCGCCGCTCGCGCCATGATAGATTCTCCCGTCCACGACGAGCCCCCCGCCCAGGCCGCTCCCGAGCGTCACATAGAAAACAGGATTGAAACCCACGCCGGCGCCGTTGACGGCCTCGGCGAGCCCGGCGACGTTGGCGTCGTTGTCCACGAACACCGGTGCCCCGGTCAGCCGCTTCAGCCAGGAGGCCAGGTCAAACCCCGACCATCCTTCGATTTGATGCGAGCAAACCACTTTGCCGGTCTTCCAATCCACCGGCCCGCCAAAACCGACGCCGACCGCATCCAGCTTCCGAGAACCGGCGAGTTCGGGAATGGCCCCCTCGATTTGCCGGCGGATGCCTTCGGCGCCGCCGGCGCGATCGACGGCGAATCGGCACCGCTTCAGGATGCTGGCGCGTTCGTCGCCGAGCACCACTTGCAGTTTTGTGCCGCCGATTTCGATGCCAAGGTGCATAAGGGTCGAAGGCAGAAGGGAGAATGCAAAATGCAGAAACGGACGAAAGCGGACTCAATGCCGCCTTCTGCCTTCAGAAATACTCCGGCTCGTTGCCCGGTTTCCACTTGATGTTGCAACCGATGCTGGGCTTCTGGGCCGCTGCGACAGGCTTGCCCGCCAGCACGGCATCGAGGGCGGCGCGAAGATCCCTGCCGGTGACGGCGATTCCGTTGCCCGGCCGGCTGTCATCGAACTGCCCGCGGTAAACCAGCCGGTGGTTCTTGTCGAAAAGGTAAAAATCCGGGGTGCACGCGGCGCGGTAAGCTTTGGCCGCCGCCTGGGTTTCATCATAAAGATACGGGAACACATACCCTGCGGACCGGGCTTCCTTCACCATTTCCGCGGGGCTGTCGTCGGGATGAGTGGCGACGTCGTTGGAGTTGATGCCGGCGAAGGCAGCGCCGCGCGGCTGGTAATCGCGCGCCAGTTGGGCCAGGCCCGCGCGAACGTGCTTCACGTAGGGGCAATGGTTGCAGAGGAACATCACGAGCAGGGGCCTGCCCTTGAAATCGGAAAGTGAAACCGTCTTTCCGGCTGTATCCGGCAATCGAAAATCGGGCGCGGCCGTGCCGAGCGGCAGCATTGTGGAATTAACGGCGACCATGCCGAGAATGTGGAACGCGCCTCCATGCTTGTCGAACTCAATTTGAAGGTTCAGGTTGGCGGAGGAATTGTCGGCTGTGACGCAAGGAAGAAACGCAAAGAGCATTTGCATTTTCGCCGCGGCAGATTCATTCTTTGGTCATGAGTGCGCTTGAAATCCAACATATGCCCCGAGAGGAAAAGTTGCGGCTCATGGAGACCCTGTGGGAGGACCTCAGTCGGGATGAAGCAGCGTTCGAATCCCCGGCGTGGCACGCCGACGTTCTGCGTGAAACCTCCGAACGCCGCAAACGCGGCGGGGAAACAACGCTCAAGTGGGAACAAGCCAAGGCCAAACTGAGAAAGGGCGAGGGATGAAAATCCGCCTGCTCACGTCTGCCTTTAATGACTTGGCAGGCGGGCGGAATTTCTATGAACGGCAGGGCGATGGCTTGGGAGAATTTTTTCTCAATTCACTTTTTTCGGACATCGATTCACTGGTTCTTTACGGTGGAATTCATCGGAAGGTTTTCGGTTTCCACCGCTTGCTGTCGAAACGATTCGCTTACGCCATTTACTACCAACTCGAGAGCACAAATAGTGTGGTCGTTTATCGAGTGCTGGACTGCCGCCAACGTCCACGCAGCACTCGCACGGCATTGAAATCTGGCGGGTAACAGAGTCAAAGGGATTTTGTTGCGCCGCGCGAGTGTACACATTTTCCGCCCAATGCATGAAAAAAGTGACAAAGCCGGCCCGCACGCTGGCGAAGAGTCTCGTCAGCCTGCCAGGACGCGCAAATCAGAGGCTTTAGAACAGGAAATCAAACAACTTCGCGAAGAGCTTGAACACCACAACAGGCTTTATTACGGGAAGGGCACACCAGAGATTTCCGATCGCGAATACGACCAGCTTTTCAAGAAACTGCAGGAGTTGGAGAAGGAATGTCCCGAACTCATCACGCTGGAATCGCCCACGCAACGCGTCGGCGGCGCGCCCAGCGAGAAATTTGCGCGCGTCAATCATCTCGTGCCGATGCTCTCGCTCGACAAGGTTGAGGCGGCCGACCACCCAACGAGCGCCGAGGAAGCCGACCGCGAGAAACGCAGTCGCGCACAGGACGAAAACACGCTGGCCGAACTCCGCGCTTTCGATGCGACCCTCCGCAAACAGCTCGGCCGCGACCGTATTGAATACGTCATGGAGCCGAAGGTGGACGGCGTGTCCATCAGCATCCATTACCGCCACGGCAAGTTCGCGCTGGGCGTCACGCGCGGCGAC
>JBEKFT010000368.1:0-2970 GCA_050013175.1 Verrucomicrobiota bacterium | reverse complement strand
CTCGTGGACCGAGAAGGAAACGTCCTTGACCGCAGCCACGTCGCCGAATGTCTTGGTGACGTCTTTCAGTTCGATGCTCATCTGGCGGCAGGTTTCATGAACGTTTCGTTTCCCATCCACTCTCTCCGTCGATCACCTAGGGGCTGTCTGCCAGCAACTCGGCGCGCTGGGCCCGCTTGAATTCGCGGGCCTGTTTCCACTCGAGGAGCGTTTTGACGCCGAGCGTAACCAACGCCAGCAGCGCCAGCAAGCTCGCCACGGCGAAGGCCGCCGGCGCGTTGTATTCGTTGTAAAGCTTTTCCACGTGCAGCGGCATCGTGTTCGTCCGGCCTGCGATGTGCCCGGACACGACGGAGACGGCGCCGAACTCGCCCATCGCGCGCGCGTTGCAGAGGATGATGCCGTAGATCAACCCCCATTTCACCGACGGCAGCGTCACGTGCCAGAAGGTTTGCCAGCCGTTTGCGCCAAGCGTCAGCGCCGCCTGCTCCTGCTCCGTGCCCGTCGCCTGCGTCACGGGAATCAATTCGCGGGCCACGAACGGAAAGGTGACGAAGACCGTTGCCAGCACGATTCCGGGAACGGCGAAGATGATCTTGATATTGTGCGCATCGAGCCAGTGGCCGAAGAAACCCTGCAAGCCGAACAACACCACGAACATCAATCCCGCGACCACCGGCGACACGGAGAAGGGAAGATCGATCAACGTGATGAGGAGCGACTTGCCGCGAAACTCGAATTTGGCGATGCACCAGGCGGCCGCCAGGCCGAAGATGACATTCAGGGGAACGCTGATCGCCGCCACCAGGAGCGTCAGGCGGATCGCCGCCCAGGAGTCCGGCTGCCTCAACGCGTCCAGGTAGTAGGTCCAGCCCCTGGAAAAGGCCTGGGCGAAGACATTGACCAAAGGCAGCAGCAGGAATACCAGGCTGAACAACAGCGCGACGGAGACCAGGATCCATTTCACAACCGGCGACTCCTCCAGGCCGCGGTGGGCAAGTCCGTTGGCGGCGCCGGTCGATCTCGTTGCGGTTCCATTCATATCAACGTTGGAAGCGGCCGGCCCACTGTTCCAGGAGATTGATCGCGGCGAGGAGCAGGAATGAAAAGACCAGCAGCACCACGGCGAGGGCGATCGCCCCCGTGTAATCATACTCCTCGAGCCGCATGACGATGAGATAGGGCGCGATCTCGGTTTTGTAGGGCAGGTTGCCTGAGATGAAAACGACGGAGCCGTATTCGCCGATCGCGCGCGCGAACGCCAGCGCGAAGCCGGTCAGGATCGCCGGCAGGAGCGAAGGGGCGATCACGCTCACGAACGTGCGCAGGCGCCCGGCCCCCAGCGTGGCGGCGGCCTCCTCGAGTTCGCGCTCCAGGCTCTCGAGCACCGGCTGTAGAGTCCGCACCACGAAAGGCATCCCGACGAACGTCAGCGCAATCACCACGCCCAGCGGCGTGTAAGCCCCTTTGATTCCGCATGGCACCAGATATCTCCCGAGCCAGCCGTTCGCCGCAAACAGGTTCGCCAGGGTCAGCCCGGCCACCGCCGTCGGCAGCGCAAAGGGAAAATCCACCATCGCGTCGATGAACCGGCGTCCTGGAAATTCATATCGCACCAGCACCCACGCCAGCAGCGTTCCGAACACGGCATTCGCAACCGCGGCAATCAGGGATGCGCCGAAGGTTAATTTGTAAGCGGCCAGCGCCCGGTCGGTGGTCGCCAGCCTCCAGAAATCCGCCCACGAAAGTTCCAGTGTGCGAAGAAGCAGTCCTGCGAATGGAATCAAGACGATTCCACTCAGGAAAAACAGGGTCACGCCCATGGTCAGGCCAAAACCGGGCAGCGCGTTGAATCGCTTTTTCGTCATGCTGAAGTGGCGTGGGCAGGGTAAAGAGACGGTCGTCGCGACAAAAGCTCGAAATACCCGCAGCCTGTGCTCGGGGCGCATCTCCATACCGCCCCCGGCGTCAGTGCCGGGATTGGGTGAAAGCGGCCCGGTCCGGGGTGGCCCTCATCGGTTGGATTGCTGGATCTGGTCGAAGACACCGCCCTCGTTGAAGTGGGTTGTCTGAGCCTTCTGCCAGCCGCCGAAGACCTGATCGATGGTGAAGAGGTTCACTTTCGGAAAGATGGCCGCATACTTTTGCGCCACGGCTTCGAGCCGCGGGCGGTAGAAGTTTTTCGCGGCAATTTCCTGGCCTTCGGGGGAGTAAAGATACTCCAGGTAAGCCTTCGCGACCTCCTGGGTGCCGTGCTTTTTCACGACGCGGTCCACCCAGGCAACCGGCGGCTCCGCCAGAATGCTCAACGAGGGTGCGATGATCTCGAATTCGTCCTTGCCCGATTCCTTGAGCGACAGGAGCGCTTCGTTTTCCCAGGCAATCAATACGTCGCCGATGCCCCGCTGTACGAACGTCGTCGTTGCCCCGCGCGCTCCGGTGTCGAGAACGGGAACATTCTTGAACAAGCGGGCGACGAAAGCGCGCGCCTTGCTTTCGTCATTCCCCTGCGTCTTCAGCGCATATCCCCAGGCCGCCAGATAATTCCACCGCGCGCCCCCCGAGGTTTTCGGGTTCGGCGTGATGACGGACACGCCCGGCTTCACCAGGTCGTCCCAATCCCGGATTCCTTTTGGATTCCCTTTGCGCACCAGAAACACAATCGTGGAGGTGTACGGCGTGCTGTTGTCCGGCAGTCGCTTCTGCCAGTCGCCGGGAATCAGCTTCCCCTTTTCCGCGATCGCATCGATATCATAGGCGAGCGCGAGCGTGACCACGTCGGCGCCAAGGCCATCGATGACCGCACGCGCCTGTTTGCCGGAACCGCCGTGCGATTGCAGGATTGTCACGGTATCGCCGGTCCTGGCCTTCCAGTATTTGGCGAAGGCCGCGTTGTAATCCTGGTACAACTCGCGTGTCGGATCGTAGGAAACGTTCAGCAGCTCGATTTCGCGGGCGTGGCCGGCGGCG
>JBEKFT010000367.1:0-2986 GCA_050013175.1 Verrucomicrobiota bacterium | reverse complement strand
CGTCTCGTAAGTCACTCCCTCAATGCCGGTCACTTCGTCCAGCGTCTTATTCGGGACGCTGGTTTTGGTCCAGCCGCGGCTTGCACCGGTGGCCGTCCAGAATCCGACGGCACCGAGCAGGAGAATCGCGGCCAGAATACGCAGTCCCTTTTTCATGGTTTTGCTCAAGATGCCCCAATTCGCGTCAAACACAACCCCACGCGGCAAGTTCATTGCTCCCCGCGAGGCTGGAGCGCCGCATTTTCCGTGCAGATTTCAGGGCCTCGTGATTTACTCGCGAGCCTGAAGACATGCGAACCAAATCCGAAATCATCGCGCTGCTGACAGACCCGGGAATCATCGCCGTCGTTCGCGCGCAGAAGAGGGAGCAGGTGCTGCCGCTGTCCGAGGCGCTGATCGCCGGCGGAGTGATCGCCATCGAAATCACGATGACGACGCCAAACGCGCTGGACGCCATTGCGGAAGCCTCGCGAAAACTGGGGAACCGGGCGTTGATCGGCGCCGGCACGGTTCTGGACGTCGAAACCTGCCGCTCGGCCATCGCTGCGGGCGCGGATTTCGTCGTCAGCCCTGTCTGCCGGCCGGAGTTTGTTCCCATCACCAGCGCGGCACAGCGTCCGGTGATGCTGGGCGCTTACACACCCACCGAAGCGCAACACGCGCATGAGGCCGGGGCGGATTTCATCAAGATTTTTCCAGCCGACAGCCTCGGGCCGGGTTACATCAAGGCAATCCGCGCGCCGTTGCCGCATCTGCGCATCGTGCCGACGGGCGGAGTGGATGCGGGCAACCTGGCGGATTTTCTGAACGCCGGCTGCGCTGCCGTCGGGGTTGGATCTTCATTGGTATCGGCCAAACTGTTGCAGGAAGGCAACTGGGCGGAGCTGACGAGACGGGCGAGTGAATTTGTGAAAGCGGCGCGGGCCGCAAGGATTCCGCGCTCCTGATCCGGGACCGGCTCCGCACCGGCCACGGTGCGTCGAGCAACTGGATTTGCCGCGTCCGGGCGAACGCAGAAAAATCGGCGCGAACTTTCGTCCGCGCCGTTACTCCGATACCCCTTGAGCGTCCTCTCCTATACGTCGTAGTAGAGGAAAAACTCGTAAGGATGCGGACGCAACCGGATGGCGTCATGCTCCTTGCGCTTCGTGCTGATCCACATTTCCAAAAAGTCCTCGGTGAACACGTCGCCCTGCAGGAGGAACTTGTGGTCCTTTTCCAGGCAATCCAGCGCTTCGCTCAGGCTGCCTGCCACGTTCGGGACCTTCTTCAACTCTTCCGGCGGCAGCTCATAGATGTTCTTGTCCAGCGGTTCGCCCGGCTCGATCTTGTTCGCGATCCCGTCCAGGCCGGCCATCAACAATGCCGCGAAGGCAATGTAGGGGTTGGCGGCTGGATCCGGGGGACGATACTCGATGCGTTTGGCCTTGGGATTCTCGCTGTAAGTGGGAATGCGGACGGCGGCGCTGCGGTTTCTGGCGCTGTAAGCCAGGTTGACCGGCGCTTCGTAGCCCGGCACAAGACGCTTGTAGCTGTTGGTCGTCGGATTGCAGACCGCGCAGAGCGCCTTGGCGTGCTTGAGCAGGCCGCCGACATAATACAGGGCCAACTGGCTCAGCCCGCCGTATTCCTTGCCTGCAAACAGCGGCTTGCCCTTCTTCCACAGGCTCTGGTGGGTGTGCATCCCGCTGCCGTTGTCTCCAAACAGCGGCTTGGGCATGAAACAGGCCGTCTTGCCGTGCTTCTTGGCCGTGTTCTTGACCACATACTTGTACACCATCATCGCGTCGGCCGCGCGCACCAGCGTCGTGAATCGATAATCAATCTCCGCCTGCCCCGCCGTCGCCACCTCATGATGCTGGCGCTCGATTTTCACCCCGAGCTCCTCCATCGTCAGCACCATCTCCGTCCGGATGTCCTGCTGCGTGTCCGTCGGCGCCACGGGGAAATACCCCTCCTTATGCCGGATTTTGTTGGCCAGATTCGGCATCTCATCGCGGCCCGTGTCCCAGACCGCCTCCTCCGAATCGATCGAGTAAAACGTGCCGTTGCTCTTGCTGTCGAACTGCACGTTGTCGAAGATGAAGAACTCGGCTTCCGGCCCGAAGAACGCCTCGTCGGCCACGCCCGTGCTCACCAGATACTTCTCGGCGCGCTGCGCAATGCCGCGCGGATCCCGGGTGTAGGCTTCCAGCGTGCCCGTTTCCGCGATGGTGCAGGTCAGACTCAGCGTCGGCACCGCGCAATACGGGTCGATGAACGCCGTCACCGGATCGGGCATGGCCAGCATGTCCGAGGCCTCGATGCTCTTCCAGCCGCGGATCGACGAGCCGTCGAATCCCAGCCCTTCGCTGAAGGATTCCTCGGTCAACTCGCTGATCGGAATGCTGAAATGCTGCCACGTTCCGAAGGTGTCCACAAACTTGATGTCCACCATCTTCGCTCCGCTTTTCTTCGCCAATTCTAATACGCTCTTGGGTGTACTCATGATGTTTCTATCTGCTTGTTTAGGTTTGGTTCCGCAATCGCTCGGCCGCACCGCGCGCGGCTTGTCTCACCACGCCGGCGCGGCCGTTGCGAAATTCAATACTGCCCTGACTTCCTGTTTCTTGCCACGACGGTTCTAATTCCCCGATTCCGCGTGATACCCTTCCTCACCGTGTTCGGAAAGGTCCAGGCCGATCGTTTCAACTTCTTCGCTCACACGCAATCCAACAATCGCTTTGACAACGAACGCAATCACCGTCGTACCGATGACCGCCAAGCACAGCGTGACGCCGATGGCTTTGAGCTGCTCCCAAACCAGGGGCTGGAACACCGAGTTCGTCACATAGCCCTTCATGTTGTCGCCCGCAAGATTCGCGTTGACGCTGCTGCGGGCGAGGACGCCGGTCAAAAGAGCGCCAATCGTGCCACCCACCCCGTGGACGCCAAAAGTGTCGAGCGCATCGTCATACCCGAACCAGCTCTTGATTTTGAAACAAAA
>JBEKFT010000366.1:0-2988 GCA_050013175.1 Verrucomicrobiota bacterium | reverse complement strand
TCACGTCTTGTTGGGAATTGATGGCAACGTTTCCGGTGCCGACCACGAGGCCGTTGATGTTGCCGCCGGCCTGGAGGCGGATGTTGCTGCCGATGATGCCGGATCCGCCGGCGTTGATGTCGTGACCGGCAGTCAGGTTGATGAACGCATTGCCCGAGTTGGCGCCGTTGAAGGCGATTTGCGTGATGCCGCCGAGGCTGGCGTTGATGCTGCCCTCGGGAGCGTTCACGGTAATGTTGCCGAGGGTGGGCGCAAACGAGCCGGGCAACGTCGTGGCCAAGATGCCGCTGCCGGGAATGCTCTGCGTGATGTCAGCCTGTTCACCGGTCCGCGGATTCAGCTCCACGGAAGTCACGCTGACAAACCCCGATTCACCGCTGCCTGCGTTGACGTCGCCATGCGTGCTGGTGACCGTCACATTGCCGCCATTATAAGCGGCAATCCGCGAGCTGTTCACATCCACGTCCCCGTCGGCGGTCACCGAGACGTTTCCGCCGCTCGTGGTAAAAATCCCCTTTGCCACGTTCGGGTCATCAAAGGGGGTAAACTGTCCGCCTGCGTTCAACGTGCCGCCGACGGTGAGTTGAACGTTTCCGAGGAGATTTTCATTGGCGATTTTTGTCGAACTCATGTCGAGATTTCCGGAGACAGTGACATTAAGGTTCGCGCCCTGGGCGGCGCTGAGGCTGTCATTATAAAGCTGCTGGATGGCGGCCAACTGGGTTGAATCCAACGTCACGGGTTGGGTGGCAGGTTTGCCGTCGGCGCCGGTCACGATCACAGTGGGATTGAGCAGGAACTTCAAATCGGGTTTGGACATGAGGCCGATGAACGTGAGCGTGCCGGTTGCCGCGTCATAGCGGAGCCTGCTTGCAAGGCTGGGATCCCCGCTTTGGGCGGGGTCGAGCAGCGCCGCCGGAAGCGCATCGGCGAGGGCGAGGGTGGTCGCA
This sequence comes from Verrucomicrobiota bacterium, assembly GCA_050013175.1. Lineage (GTDB taxonomy): Bacteria > Verrucomicrobiota > Verrucomicrobiia > Limisphaerales > BOG-1460 > BOG-1460. Next base: position 2,038 of record JBEKFT010000366.1, on the reverse strand, counting down.
ATGGAGGGTGGCGCCACCACGGCGATGCCGCCGGAAACACCGAGGTCCATGGATTGCGCGGTGATGTTGAAGGAGCCGGGCCCCGCGAGCGCCAGGCTCTCATTGCTGATCTTGGCGGTTTGGCTGTCGGCGTAGAGCTGGTTGATGGCCGCCGTCTGCGCGGCCGTCAGGGTGAGCGGCTTGGTCGTGGTGTTCCCGTTTTGATCCACCACAAACACGGTCGGGTTGAGCAAAAAGGCCAGATCGGACTGGCTCATGACCCCGATAAAAATGAGGCTGGGGTTGCTCGCATTGGAATCATCGTAGCGGAGCCGGTCTGTGACCGCCGGATCGGTGCTCGATGCAAACAGCGACGGGGGTAGCGGCTCGTTCAATGTCTCGGTGGTCAGGTCACCGCGGTAAGTGATATTCCCGACAACGTTGATAAAAGTGCTTTGCGCCGGCGACAGATTGCGGCCGGAGAATCCGAAATTGTAAGTTCCGAAAATATTCTGGGTACCGATCGTGTAAGGCTGGGTGGCCTCGACTGTGATTTGCGCGAAGGTGGGCACCTCCAGCCCGAAACTTCCGATGCTGCCTGAAATGTCGAGGATCACGGGATTCGGATCGTTCAGATGCAACGGCACGAGGGCGTCGCCGTTCTGAAAGGTGCTCCACCCGGGCAGCCCGCTGTCGGACATGGTAATGCCGACGAGCTTCGAACTGTCGCTTTGCACCGCGCCGGCCAGGTTTCCGCCGTCGCGAGTGGTGATCTGCAGGGCCCCCTGGCTTGAGGGATAGAGAATGATGGAACTGTCGAGTGTGACGCCGCCAGCGCCCGCGTTGAGTGTGAGGATGGGAGCGTAAACAGGGGGCATTCCGTCGTTATAGCCCGACACGCGCTGCAGGCTGCTGCCGTCGAGCGTGATGGCATTTCCCGCCCAAAGATTCACGGCCGCATTGGGCGCGTAATCGAACAGGAAGGCGCTGGTTGCCGGCACGGCGGAGTTGCCCGTATTGCCGGCATATTCACCGGCGGGGACGTTCCAAGAATTGGCGTTGAAAGTGCCACTGGGGTTTCGCACCTCGCCGATGTAGATATTGTTTGCGGCCCAGGCGATCCATGAACCGTCGATCAGGCTCAGATTGACGAGGCTCTGCCCGCTCGCGCCGATATTGCCATTGGGGTTTTGAGACTGGGTAACCGCCGATTCCAAGGATTGCAGCACGGCGTCGCGGGTGTTCGGGGTTTCGAGTTGGGCTGCCTGTGCACTTTGGACCGTGACGCCGGCGAGGAGGGTGCCGACGCCGTTGGCCAGGGTGTAGTTGCCGGAGATCTGGTTGCCGGCAACGACCGTCACGTCGCCCGAACCGTAGGCGCCGGAGGCGCCGACGGATTGGTTCAGAGGAATGGATGCGGGCACCGTCGGCACGCTGATGACGTTGCCTCCCGCGATCAACGTGACATCCCCGCCCGCGGCAGTCGCAATGCCACCGGGATTGGGAACGGAGAACGAACCGTCGGCGTTGTAAACGTAGCCGCCGTTTCCAGTTCCTGCATTGATGTCGCCCGCCAGCGCATCCGCAAAGATGCTTCCGCCCCCCGTTGTGAAGACCGAGCCGAACCCAACCACGATGCTCTGTCCGGCAAACAGGCCGAGGGAACCGGCGGAAAGCTGGATGGGGTTGCTCGGCGATCTGGCGCTGCCGCCGTTCAGACTGATATTCCCCACTCCAGACTGGATAGAGTTGTTCGCGAAATCATAGCCTGCCTCCAGCGTCAACGACCAGTTGTTTGGATCTGTGATCCTGGAACCGCTCGCGAACGTGATGTTGCCGGCGGCTTCGAGCGTCAGTTGACCGCTGGGAGTGTTCCCGGTGGACGATGAGAGGTTCCAGGCCGTGTTGGCATTGAGAGTGATGTTGCCTGGAACGAAGCTGCCTCCGCCCGTGGTCGCGCCGATCGCCTCGAGGGTGATGCCGGAAAAGTTGCGAATGATCGAAGAGGCGTTGTTATTGTTAAATGCCTTGGCTTCGTTCAACGTCAGCGTGGAGGAGG
>JBEKFT010000365.1:0-2988 GCA_050013175.1 Verrucomicrobiota bacterium | reverse complement strand
GCGCTTCCAGGATCTGCGCGATGCCGGGCGATTGGATCATTACTCGGTCATGTGGCATTTGCGATTGTTCCGCCGCCGGGATGACCTGCGTTTCCTGGGGCGGTGCCATCCGCATTTCGAGCCCGACATCGGGCAGGTTGCCGACAGAACAGGCCTCCGGGTCCATCCCTCGTCCATCACGTTGCGCCATTACGGATATGTCAGCGAATTGGGTCCTTCGAAACTCCGGCGCGCGGCCCGTCTGTTGGAGCTGGAGCTGCGCGAGCGGCCCGGGCAGTTGTACTACATGGCTGAGTACGGAAGAACGCTGTTGCGGCTCGAAGACGAACGCGGTCACGAAATCCTGTCCGAGGCCCTCGCCCGGATTCTGCCGCTGGCGGACGAGGCGGAGGCGCCAACGCCGGTGGTGGCGTTGGTGCTGGAGCATTTCCTTGGCGCCCCGCCCGGGCAATTGCCCGCGGGCGTCACCGCGGAGCAGATCGCGGATCTGGTGAGACGCTGGTTTCCTTCCTCACCCCCGCTTTTATGGCTCCTGGCGCGACAGGCCGCCGACGCCGGACGGTCTGAGGAAGCCGAACAGCGTTTGCGGTCCCTGGTGGAAATGGGAAGAGACCACAGCTACGACCAACGGATCAGTTTCGATCCACGGATTGTCGGCTGCGACGCCAAGTTGAACCTGGGTGTTTGCCTGGTCCGGCAGGGCAAAGTGAACGAGGCCATGCGGCTTTTCCGGGAACTTGCAACAGATCCTGACCGCGCCACCGAGGCGCGCGAATACCTCGACGCCATCGAGGAGTTTCTCCGCCAGTCTGCCACTGCTGCTGCCGGCCGTTCGTCCGGGCAGGGCCTGCCACCTCCGGCTTGATCCTCGGCAGGCTGCTGAGCGCGGAGATCCCGGCAGAACAAGGACAAGGCCGGATTGCCCGAGTGCAGCCCGAATCCGAGGCCTGGAAAACAAAAAACCCCTCCCGATTTTCTCGGGAAGGGTCTCGAGGTTCCAAATGAATTTAGAACTTGTAGATGATGTTCGCGGCGAGCATGAAGGCGTTCTTCCGGCTCGGTCCCGTGTTGGTGGTGACAGGGCCGCTGGAAGTGTTGGTAATGAAACTTCCATTCGAGCCAAAGATCTTGCCGTTGTCGCAGTGATCCCACCGGAATTCAACCCGGCTCAGAACATTCTTCCAGAGGTCATACTGTGCCGTGGCCGTCAGTGCGTAGATCTTGCCCGCGGTCATCGACGTGGGAAGATGATCGGACCAGTCGCTGAGCGCATCCGCACGGTCGTCCACGAATTCACCCCGGAGATTCAGGCTCAACTTCTCCGTCGCCTGGAAGGACGAATACAAGGCAAACGCCCAGATGGATCCGTCCCCTTCGCTGGGGCCGAAGGTGGGCGGGACGTTGTGCAGATCCTCGTAATCCATGGACGCTCCGAGCTTGAGGGCTGTCAGCGGCGTGGAGAGGGTGGCCCCCGCATAAACACTGGTCTCCCTGTCGGCACCATCTTGTGAGGCACCTGCATTAAAGCCATTGACAACGCCCGCGGACATGGTCGAACCGGACATCCAGCCCCAGTTCGTCGGGGCGGTGACGGTCATGGAAGCCATGTACGTCTTGAACGACTCGTTGGGCGATCCGGGTGGGTAAGGAGAGAACGCCCGGCCATTGATGGCGGGTCCGAACGTGTCGGCCACACCGCCCGAGAAGCTGAGCACATCGTTGACCTGGTAGGTGCCCAGAACACCGGTGTGCTGCGTGGGCTCGACGGTGAATCCGTACGAATGCGAGTAGTTCGGGTTGTTGGGCGAACTGTATGACTCGTAGCCGATGATGGTGTCGAATACGCCGATCTTCCAGTCGATCCCGTTGCCGATCGGTGTGCGCAAGGTGACATAGGCTTGCCGGACGGCGAATTCGCCGGAGCCGGAGGTGCCCAGCTGGCTGGCATCCGGGCCGAACCACAGTTCAACGTGGTAACCGGAGGCCCATTGACTTTCGTCCTCCGGTTTGTCGATGGCGACATCGACGACGTTCAGGTTGAACCCGTCAGCCTTGTTCGCGTTGTTGAAGGAATAGGGGGGCAAGTTTTGATTGCCCGTGCCGGGATTCCATTCCGCGGACGTGTCCACATACCCGCTGAGGGTCGTGGAGGAGAGCGCGGTCAGGACCGTGTTGGTTTGAGCGCGCAAGAGTGACGGAACCGTCACAATCCCTGCGGCCGCCAGAGCTGCTGTCCATCTTTGTAACTTCATGAGTTTTTTTTAGTTTTATTTCAGCGTTCAGTTCCTGCCTAAGCACAGCAAAGATTCGCCATGCATTGTGTGTGTCACAACCCGAGGCAATGTTTGTGCCATACGGCGACGGGAGTGAATAAGCTACTCATTTCCCAACCATTAGAGTGTTTGTCAAGAGTTTTTTCGGGAAGGCTGCCGGAGATATTCGTTCCATCTGGTTAAAAATCGACAGTGCCGGGGTCGTTTATTGTCCAAATTCGCAGGGCGGATGCAGTTCTCCGCTGCGCTGCGAGCGAAGACTGGTGCGCGAGGAGAGGGTCGAACTCTCAACCTTCGGCTCCGGAGGCCGACGCTCTATCCAATTGAGCTACTCGCGCGTTGATCGAAAGAGTACGTGATTCGGTTCGCGTCGGCAATCCGTTTGTGGCGTCACAAAACTGGCCGCGCCGGTCCCGGGTCACGCGCGGGGCTCATGAATCCGCCTGATCCGGCAATCGGCTGCTCCCGTGCCGTCCTTGACCCCGCCCGCCAGAACTGCCGGTTTTCCTCCTGCAACCGATCGATTTCATGCGAACGGGTCGAAAGAAATGTTACTTCGGAGTGGAATGCCCGGGGACCCCTGGACGGGAATTCTTCGCGTGACTTTGAGCGGTTGTCGTGAAACATTCTGCGTCCTGTGAAAGCATTGATATCGTTTTGCGCGCTGGGTTTGGCGCTCGGACTGTCCGCCGCCAAGGCGGACGAGCCGAAGAAT
>JBEKFT010000364.1:0-2989 GCA_050013175.1 Verrucomicrobiota bacterium | reverse complement strand
ATGTTCCCCTTGACACCACAATACTTTGGGTGTTAGAACCATCTGGACCACTATTAGCTGTGGCTCTTATGCGATGCCCAAAGTGCGGCGGTCAGGACGATAAAGTGATTGATTCTCGTGCTTCACGCGAAGGGGCCACCATCCGCCGCCGCCGCCAGTGCATCGCCTGCGGACATCGCTTTACCACTTACGAGGAAATCGAGCGCGAGGGGTTGATGGTGCTCAAGCGGGACGGCCGGCATGAGGAGTTCTCCAAGGAAAAGCTCCTGTCTGGAATCAAAAAGGCGTGTCAAAAGCGTCCCATCAGTCCCAAGGTCATGGAGGATCTTGTGGACAAGATCATGGACGAGGTCGCGGGCAAGTACGATCAGGAAGTGCCGTCGGAAGTGATCGGGAAACTGGTGATGGATGGCCTGGGTGGCATCGACGAAGTCGCGTATGTGCGCTTTGCCAGCGTTTACCGTCGCTTCCAGGAGGCGACCGACTTCGTTCATGAAGTCAAGAAACTGGAGGCCAAACAATGATTACACTCGCGTCGGATTGTCTGGTGTTCGAAATGGCCGGCGGCCAAAGCATCCCGTTTTCCGCTGAAATGATTTCCGTGGAGTTAACTGGCGACAAGGCTGGCGTGTTCGACCCCGAGTTCATCAAGCACGCCACCAACGCGGTCTTCCACTACTTCAAGCACGACCTGGGGCGGCGGTCGATCACGGTGGGCGAATTTGCCGGCGCGCTGGAAAAAGTGCTCCGCGGTTTCAATTTCGACGCGGCGTTTCCCGACCCGCCCCCGCCGCACCCGCGCGTGATCGAATCGGATTTGCGCCGGCTCGCGAAGGAATCGGGCAACGGATGCGAACTGTTCTTCTTTCACCGGTTGCGCGACGAGTTGCGGCTGCAGCTCGAGCAGGAGCCCCAATTGATGCGCTTCCGCGGCTTGCGGGGCTGTGTGAAACAATTGGCCGGAGCCCGGCGCTGGTGCGCCCGCTGCCAGACACTCCACGAGCAGATCGTGGACTATCTGCGCAACTGCCTCACCCTCGAGTCCGCCAGAAAAAACTGCGCCCTGCTGGTGGACTGATCCCAGCCCTCCCGGCCTGGCGGGTTTCAGTTGATCTTTCGGTCCGCACGACGCAGCTTCTCTCCACCATGACCCAAACCCTGTTCGAAAAGATCAGCGCCCGGGAAATCCCGGCAACGATCGTTTACGAAGACGAAAAGGTGATCGCCTTCCGCGACATCAAACCACAGGCGCCCACCCATGTCTTGATCGTCCCCAAGAAACCCATCCCGCGAATCGCCGAAGCCGGTCCGGAAGACCAGCAGGTTCTCGGTCACCTCGTGCTGAAAGCGGCCGAAGTCGCCAAACAACTGGGTCTGTCACAAAGCGGTTACCGGCTGGTGTTCAACAATGGACCCGACGCGGGCGAAGCCGTGCCCCACCTGCATTGCCACATCCTCGGCGGACGCAAAATGAACTGGCCGCCGGGATGATCCCCCTCCAGGCGCACGGGTCTGCGACCCGCAGCAGGCAACGGCCAGGCCAAAGCCTCTTACGCGAATTTCGCGGATTACCACGAATTGAAATTGCATCTTCGGCCCGCTGAATCCGCGTTGATCCGTGCAATCCGTGTAAACCTCCAGTGCCTATCTCAAAGGGGCGTGGCTCCCGCTTCTGCGGGATTCCCGCCGCAGGCCAAAGGGATTGGGTTGCGGCCATGCCGCTATCTCAGACTCCGCAATGTCCTGCCAAGCCGTTTGATTCCTTCGCGGATGTCCTCTTCCGTCCCGCTGCCGAAACTCAGGCGCATTTCCCGATCCGGCTTCCGCCGCGCGGGATCGTCCGCGTAACAAAGGCCGCCGGGAACGTAGAGAACCCGGTTCGCAAGCGCCGTCTTGAACAGTCTTGAGTTTGTCCCCGACCGGACGTCCCGCGGCAGCTTCGCCCAAAAATACAGCCCGCCCTCCGGTTCCTGCCATTCGATGTCCGGCGGAAAATTTCCCTTCAGCGCCTGTGCCATGGCCAGCGCTTTGCGGGCATACCGCCTGCCCAACCGTCCCACGTGTCGCTCGTACCGGCCCGACGTCACCGCGCGGGCGAGCAATTGCTGCAGCAGGTTGGGCGTGCCGAAATCGTGATTGCCCTTGATCCGCAGCACTGCGGTAAACACGGGCTCCGGCAGGATGCCAAAGCCCACACGCGTTCCCGTCGCGAACGGCTTGCTATAGGTGCCCGTGTAAATCACCCGGTCCATTCCGCCCGCCATGGCCAGCGCAGACTTCACGTCACGGCCCCGGAAACGCAGCTCGCGATACGCGGCGTCTTCCAGCAGGTAAATCCGATGGCCCGCAGTCCCCTCGCAATCCCGAAGCAGTTTCAGCGCGCCGGATTTCTTCTCAAAACTTGTCGTGACGCCCGTCGGATTCTGAAAGTAACTCACCAGGTACAGCATTTTCACCCGGCGCAACTCACCGCGCTTCCGCAAGGATTCCAGGACTTTCTCGAGGTGCGCCAGATCCAGCCCGTCCGCTCCCATCCGCACGGCGCGCGCGCGCAGGCCCCGGCTCTGAAGAATGCCGAGGAAAACGAAGTAGGTCGGGTCCTCGACCAGCACGATGTCACCCGTCTCGCACAGCGCCTCGGCCGCCATATACAACATTTGCTGCGATCCGTTTGTGACGATCATCCGATCGGAGCAATCCGCCGCGCCTGCCGCCGTCCCGCCGTCCAGGCGCCGAACGTGTCGCGCCGTCCATTGGCGGAGCACGGGATCGCCTTGAGTCGAGCCATACTGCAGGGCCGGCCGCCCTGATTTGCGCGTGCGCAGGAGCCCGCCCAGCAACGCCCGAACGTCCTCGACCGGCAGCGATTCGTTGTCCGTAAAACCGGCGGCCAGGGAAATCAGCCCCGGCTGCGACAAGGCCAGTTGCATCAGCCAGGAAATCGGGGGCGGCCCCGTGCGCCGGCCCAGTTCGGACAGGGCGGATGGAT
>JBEKFT010000363.1:0-2992 GCA_050013175.1 Verrucomicrobiota bacterium | reverse complement strand
TTCCGGGCGAGATCATGGACACGGCCATTTGAAATTGTGCCGGCGCCACCAGCCGGTGCAGCGGAGCGGAGAGAATGCGTTGGCACGCAAGAAACCGCTTGAACCGGCGTCTGTGTCGGCGAACTCCAAAATCAGGCTTTCAAAGCGATTCTTTCGCAAGCGCAAGCGTCGATGCGGTATAGGTTGGCACGGACGGCAACGCCCGGTTGCCTTGCCGGGCCAGCAAGGCATCCAATTTGCCCAAGGACTGGTTGGCAACCCTCTGGTAGTTGGCAAGGGTCGGCGCCAGATCATTGTCTGCGCCCGATACTGAGGCGGTTTGAATGACGGCTCGTGGGGACGAAGCAACCTCCGGCGGTTGCCGCAGGATGGCAACGGTTATGGCGATCGCCACCAATGCCGCGATGGCCGGCAAAGCCACGCGCCAGTTCAACAGGGTTCCCCGAAGATACGCCGCCAGGATTTCCCCACGGGAATCCGGTTTTGCCGCCCGCAATTTGCCGGCCACTTTTCGGTGGAAGATTTTGGACGCCTGAACATCAGGGGCTGCCTCCGCCACCGCCAGCCTTTCAGTCACGTTTGAAATTTCCGCCAGATAGTGGCGACAGCCTTCGCAGGTTTCAAGATGCGCCCGAAGTTCCCGCGTCTGCCGCGCGTCCAGCGCGTTCAAGGCCAGCCAGGCGATGCGTTTCCGGTTTTGGGCACAAGGTTTCATAACATCCCGCCTTTCATTTTGAAATCGGACCGTTGAGCGTTGAAGGCATTCATTTTCCGAAGCTTGTCCAAGGCGTGAAACAAACGGGATTTGACCGTCCCCACCGAGCAATCCAGAGCGGCGGCAATGCCTTCCAATGAATCATCCACGTAAAAACGCAGATAGATGACCTGCTGATGTTTGGCCGGCAATGCCCGGACGCATTGTCGCACGAGAACCGCCTGCTCGCGCAGTTCGACTGCTTGGTCCGGCAGGGCGGCGTGGTCGGTCAGATTGCCGGTGTGCTTCTCAAATTCATCCTGATCCCGCCAGACGAGCGTGGAAGCCGGCCGAAGACGATTTCCACGGAGGACATTGCGGTAACGATTCAGCAGAATCGCGCAAAGCCAGGTGAAAAACTGGCAGCGCCCGTTGTAGCGGCGCAACCCCTTCCACGCTTCCACCAGCGTGTCCTGCGCCAGGTCTTCGGCCTGCGTGAGGTTGCCACACAGCGCGACGGCCTGCCGCAACAGCCGGGTCCCATGGACTCGGCAAATCTCACCGAACGCTTCAACGTCCCCTGCCCGGGCCTGGTCGAGAAGACTCCGCGGGTCTGAGATTTCGGTTTCCACGAACGTTGGACTCAGGCTGAACACATTTCAATGATAGCCGAAAAACGGGGACGGTTCCATCGTGGAACTGTCCGCCCGTCAGTTTTTTGCCCGGTGAATCATGGCTGCACCGCTTCGCCAATATGCGGTCCATCGACCCGGAAGGGCGGTCCCTCCTTTTCGACAAAGATGAGCGCATAGGGATACCCGAGTCCGGCATAAGCGGATTTGAGTTCAAATCCACGGTCCACCCCCTCGAACACGAATCGTTGAAAGCCAAAAGGACCCTTTCCGAAGGGGTCCATCACGCTTTTCAATCCGGATTCGCCGTGCAGTTTGTATTCTACCGCGGCGCGCACCATTGCCTGTTCCGCTTGAATTCTGAATTCCTTTCCACGTGTCCGCAACAGATCGGTGAAAACGGCTTGAACGAAAGGATTTTGAGATTCCCTAATCTCCGCGCCGAACTTTTGTATCTGGTCCTCATACTCCGGCAGTGGCAGCGTCATGATCCTGGCGAGACGCGGATACAGCGGTCCCATGTCCCGGATCAGTTTGAGGACTCCATCACTCGTTCCGCCTGACGCGATTAAAACATGCTGCCAAAGATTGGTGTCCTCGAAGTCATCGGCATATCCGATATATCCGCGAACAGCTTCCATCACTTTGGCGTCGTTTCCTGGATTCTCCTGCTGTAATGCCCGAATCTTGTTCGCGCGCCAATCATGGCTGTACAGTTTTTCTGCCGTTATGGCGGCGGCCACCGAGCCTCGGGCTGGGGCCGCATCGAATCCATCCGCCAACTGCTTCAAGGTCTCCGGTGAGAACTGGCCGAAATTCTCCGCCACGGTGTTGCACTGGATGACTTCAATGGCTATCTGAACCAGCGCGCCAATCAAAGTGCCGTCACGGGAGGCATTTCTTCCCAACGCGAATGCCGCGACCAGATCATCACGCGCGCGGGCCTGATTGCCATGCTGCAAATCCCACATCGCGCGCAACCGCGCCGCCTGGGCTATCCTCTTGGCAGGGGCCAACTGAGGAAGCAGCGTGCCGGGCCCGGGACTCATATCAATGCCCCAATCACAGGGCACTTTTTGTTGTGCCGCCTCCCTCACCAATTTCAATTCATTATCGTAGCCGGCAACGATCTTGCCGAATCGTTCCGGGAGCTTTTGGCCCTGCCAATTGGTCGTGAACAGGTAGTCATGGTCAGCCGGGGACAAATTCGGCGACAGGAGAAACGCCCGATAATAAAGCAGCGCCGGGTTGATGTCCGTGCGGTATGGCTCAGCGCGTGAACAGGGCACGATTCCCGTTGAAATCAGCAAGGAAAGACAGATGAATTTTGCGCTTTTCATGATGGTTCTCCGAAGTTGCATTTGCCTGTTAATAACGGGAGCGCCCCAAAAGGTTCATTTTTTATATTATTTTTCGGCTTTTGGGTTGTTTGACGGCGCTCTTCTCCTGCCGCGAAACGCCGGCGGCTTAGCCAACGATGCAGTTGGAATTGGGGAGCACACGCGCCCTCGCGTGTTCCGACCGGCGTCTCGCCGGTCGGTTCGATCGCAGCAGCACGAACTGAATGGTGCGACTGGCTCCGGGACTCCAAGTGGCGGGCGAGGGCGCCCGCCACCGCACCCGAGGCGGGTGCGCTCCCCAGAATAACGGAATCGTTCCGGCTTAG
>JBEKFT010000362.1:0-3002 GCA_050013175.1 Verrucomicrobiota bacterium | reverse complement strand
GCTCGGTGCAGAAACCGGCGTAGGCACGCGGATGGGACTGCATTCAGGGCTGGCGGAGTCCTGTTCCAGGCCGGGATTTCACGAGGAACGCCACGGCAGGAAACCGCGATTCATACTTAAAACTTCGGGTTTCAGGAGCGAGGGCACGTTTTCTGCAAATGAAGCGAGTCGTTATGGATTCATTCGATTCTCCTGTCAGCGAGGTGGAAGTGAAACTGGATGGCGCCCCGATCAGTGTCCCGTCCGAAAGGCGCACCTTCACCGCCATTCGTTCCTATCTGGAAGCTCTGGCTTTGCAGCAGCAACGAATTCTTTGCTGGATCACCGTCGATGGCGAGCCGGTTCATCTGACTCAACCGAGGCACATCGGGAACGAGTTTGCCCAGGTGGAAGGGGAGACGATGGATCTGAACGAGGTGCCCGTTCACCTCATCAAAGGGGCGCTTCACCAGACCGCCGCCGCGCGCGCGCGGGTGCAATCGGCGGTGGATCTGATCCTGATCAATGACAGCGTGCGTGCGCGGGAGCTTTGGTGGACGCTGTCCACCGTTCTGAAGGAACCGCTGCTGACGTTGAGTCTGGTGCCCGACGCCATCTGCGGACCTGAAAACGGACGCGCGCCGCTGATTCAATTGCGCAAATGGCAGCTCCAACAACTCGGCTCCGTCATTCAGGACGTGGACGAAGCTTGCCGTTGGGAAGATCCCGCCATGGTGTCGGACGCGCTGGAGCAGCGGGTGTTGCCGTGGCTGGACAATCTGCACGAATCCCTTCAGTTGTGGCACGAAACGGTTTCCTCCGCCCCCTCCGCAACGGCGTGTCAGGACGCGTGACCGGCGGCGGACGCGGTCATGGTTTGGCTCACCTGCGAAGGGCCACCTGCGCCGACGCATAGCCGCAGGTGGCGCCCAAAACCAATCCAGCGGCGTGCGCCCCATTGGCGACCGGACCCAACAAACCCGTAAAACAGGCCCCGAACCACACGATCATCAGGATGACGCTCTGGCGATCCAGAACAAGGCCTGAGGTCGGATCGAACCTCCCCCGGAGCCAGATGTAGCCGAACAGGCCATAGACGACCCCCGACATTCCGCCGAAGCTCGGGCCGGCGTAGGCGTATTGGGCGATATTCGAACCAGCGGCAAGTCCGAGCGCAAGGAGCGCAAAACGGCTGTGCCCTTGTCTGCCTTCAATCATGCTCCCGAGCTGGAACAACCAAAGCATGTTGAAGAGCAGATGCGCCACGCCAAAGTGGATGAACACGGGAGTGGCCAGACGCCACACCTGGCCCGCGAGGACATCGTGCAGAAAGCCGGTGGAAACCGTGTCGGGGTCGCTGATAAACAAAGGCCGCAGAACCCCCTCGTCCCGGCCCAGCCTGGAGAAGACGGCGACGGCCACGCACGCGACGATCAGCGCGCACGTCAGAATCCCCGCGTGATGGCCGCCTGAGCCTGCGAAAAGGCGCTGGCGGGTGTGGAGACGCCGCCGGTATTCGGCCGATTCCCGGGCCTCGGCCTCGCGCACTTTGGCCGCCTCCGGCGCCGCGTCCCGGAACTCCGCCGCGTCCGGTGCCGCGCTGAACCGGGTGAACCAGTCGTGGGCCTCCGACACCTGATTTTCATCGTGAACCCACAGGGACCACGCTTCGTTGCCATCGCGTTCGATGTCGTTCCTTACGCCTTTGGCGATGAGGAAATCACTAAACCTGCGGGCCTGCGCTTCTTCGGTCAATTGTCCAATCAATCTCATGCGATCATCCTGTGGACACGTTAGCCGAAGCGGGGATTGTTTGCCCAGCACGGTCTGCGCCCCGGCGCGCGGCACGGCTCCAGCCTAATGTTTGACGGCGCTCTTCCTCGTCCTGCCGGTGCGATAACTTCCGGCTTTCGACTCCTTCGCCGGCAGGCTCCCATTGACGGCCCTTTTCAGCTCCCGGATCTGGTCCCGCAGCAGCGCGGCCTTTTCGAACTCCAGGTTGTTGGCGGCGCCGAGCATTTCCTCTTCGAGCTCGCGGATGGTTTCGCTGATGTCGATGTCCGCGCCCGACTCGTTGAGGACTGCGCGGGCTTTTTCCGCCGTTTCGCGATGGGAGGACAGGCCTTCCTCGACGGCGCGGCTGACGCTGCGCGGCGTGATATGGTGCTCCTCGTTATACGCCATCTGCTTCCGGCGGCGGTAGTCGGAAACCGCGAGGAATTTCTGGATGCTTTGCGTCATCACATCCGCGTACAAAATCACTTCCCCCTCCAAATGGCGGGCGGCGCGGCCGGCCGTTTGAATCAGGCTGGTGGTGCTGCGCAAAAACCCCTCCTTGTCGGCATCGAGAATCGCGACCAGCGACACCTCCGGCAGGTCGAGCCCCTCGCGGAGCAGATTGATGCCGACGAGCACATCGAACTCGCCCTTGCGCAAGGCGCGCAAGATCTCGACGCGCTCGATAGCGTCGATCTCGCTGTGGAGGTACTGGACGTGGATGCCGACGTCGCGCAGATAATCGGTCAACTCCTCGGCCGTGCGTTTCGTGAGCGTGGTCACGAGCACCCGCTCCTTCGCGTCCGCGCGCTTGCGGCATTCGTTGATGAGGTCGTCGATCTGCCCGGCCAGGGGTTTGACGGTGGTTTTGGGGTCCACCAGCCCCGTGGGCCGGACGATCTGCTCCGCCACGCGGCCTTTGGACCATTCCAATTCCCTCGGGCTGGGCGTGGCGCTTGCGTAAATCGTCTGGTTTTGCATCGACTGAAACTCCTCGAAATTCAGGGGCCGGTTGTCCAGCGCGCTGGGCAGGCGAAAGCCATGTTCGACCAGGACGGTCTTCCGGGAGCGGTCGCCCTCATACATGCCGCCGATCTGCGGCACGGTGACGTGCGACTCGTCGATCACGAGCAGGTAATCTTTCGGAAAAAAGTCAAAGAGAGTGTAGGGGCGGGAACCGGCCGGGCGGCCCGCCAGATGGCGCGAGTAATTCTCGATTCCGGAGCAGAAGCCCATCTCCTCCATCA
>JBEKFT010000361.1:0-3006 GCA_050013175.1 Verrucomicrobiota bacterium | reverse complement strand
CTCATCCACCGCCGAACGTTCCTCGGCCGGGAACAGCCCCAAATCCACGCCCAACCGCATTAAGGACAGCAAATTCATGGTTTCCTTCGACGAAATGCTGTGCGCGTTGGCCAGAATACCGTAGGCGCGGCCAATATGGTTGAAGACCACCTTCGGCTTCTTCTCCAACAGGGTTTGCCGCGCATTCTCCTCGTGCTCGATGATTTGGGACAAAACCTTGTCCAGACGTTCGACAATGCTCGATTCGCTTTCACCGAGTGTCATTTGATTGGAAACCTGAAAGACGTTGCCGAGCGCTTCCGTCCCCTCGCCGTAAAGCCCGCGCACCGCCAGACCGAGCTTGTTGACGGATTGAATGATGGGATTGATCTGCTCGGCCAGGACCAGGCCCGGCAGATGCAGCATGGCGCTGACCCGGATGCCGGTGCCGATGTTGGTCGGGCAAGCGGTCAGATAACCGAGTTCCGGACTGAATGCGTAATCGAGGGTCTTCTCCAGTTCGGAATCGAAGTGGTCGATCGCCGTCCACACCTGGCGCAGTTGCAGACCCGGCCGGAGCGCCTGCATGCGCAGGTGATCTTCCTCGTTGATCATCACACACAGCGTCTCCTCCCGATTCAGGACCACGCCGCTCCCGGTGCTCTTGGCCGCGTGCTCGCGACTGATGAGATGGCGTTCGACGAGGATCTGCTTGTCGAGTGTGGAGAGGTTGTCCATCGATTGAGAAAAGGCCTCCCGCATTTCCGGCAGCGTCTCAACGGCCAGGCGGATCGTCTCGAGCACGCGGATGCGCTCGGGCTTCTTGGCCCAGCCGGGAAAGGCGGCGTCCTTGATGTTCCGGGCCAGGCGGACCCGGCTGGACATGACGATCCGGTCGTGCGGCCCTTTGCGCCGCGCGATTTCCGCCGGGGGTGTGAGAAATTCATGAAGGTCCATTTGTCAAGGCGCGGGGTTGCCCAACTGGGCGCTCATGTTCTTGATCTCGTCGCGCAAAAGCGCCGCCTGCTCGAAATTCTCATCCTCGACGGCCTTGTTCAGCTTCTTTTGCAACGCCATCAGGCGGTCGGACAACTCCCGGGTCTGTCGCAGCGATTCGGGAACTTTGCCCACGTGCCGCGTGCCCTTGTGCATGGACTTGAGCAAGGTCTCCAGGCCGTCAGCAAATGTCTTGTAACATTCGGGGCATCCCAGACGGCCCGCCTTCTTGAAATCCGCCTGCGTGAAGCCGCAACGCGGACATTTCAACTCCACGCCGGCGGCGGACTGTTCGAGCTCTTGCGACGCCCCGAGCCCAAGCAGCAGATCCGCCAGGGAAAAACCGGTTGGATCGTTCACGCCCTTGGTTTTGGCGCATTCCTCGCAAAGATCCACCTTCTGCATTTTGTCCCCGGCAATTTGCGTCAGGTGAACGGTGGCTTCGCGTTCCTTGCAGATGCAGCACAACATAGTCTCGTCAAATCGTCAATTTGCCCGCCGGTTGCGCGGGCCCACCGGAGCGAACAACCCGCTTCGCCTCCGGCCCAACCCGGCAACGCTGGAACGAATCAACGTCATCAATCATATCGGCTCGCCGGAGACTTTAGTCAAGGCGTGGTACGCCAAAGCGAGCTTTTTGGTCAGCCGCCCCGGCTTGCCCGTCCCAATCACCCGCCCGTCGATTTTTACCACCGGAACAATTTCCGCGCCCGTGCCCGTCAGAAAACATTCTTGCGCGTTGAACAGGTCGTACCGCGTCAGGTTCGGTTCGGTGACCGCAATGCCGGATTGTCCGGCCAGCTCGATGACGACCCGGCGGGTGATCCCGTAAAGCGCGCCGGCGGAAAACGGAGGGGTCATCAACTGGCCGTCTTTGACGATGAAAATGTTGTCGCCGCTGCATTCGGAGACGAACCCTTCGGCATTCAGCATCACCGCCTCCTCGCAGCCTGCGCCGTTCGCTTCGATCTTGGCGAGGATGTTATTCAGGTAATTCAGCGACTTGATGGCCGGGTTCAGGGCGCTGTGGAGGTTGCGCACGGTGGGCACGGTGACGATCTCCATGCCGCGTTCGTACAGTTCGGGCGGGTAAAGCTGGATTTTGTCCGCGATGACAATCACCGACGGGCGTTTGCAGCGGCTCGGATTCAGCCCCAACGTGCCGATCCCGCGAGTGACGACCAACCGGATGTAACCGTCCCGAAGCCTGTTCTTCCGGCAGCTTTCGAGGACCGCCTCCGTGATTGCGGGGCGGGAGATCGGAATCGTCAGCAGGATGGCCTTGGCGGAAAAGAACAGCCGGTCGATGTGCTCCTTCAACCGGAACACGCGCCCGTTGTAGGCGCGGATTCCCTCGAAGATTCCGTCGCCGTACAGCAGACCGTGGTCGAAGACAGAGATCTTCGCGTCGCGTTCGCCGTAAAATTTCCCGTCAATATAAACCTTCATGACGCAAGAGCAGAAAACCTAGTCAAAACGGGCGCTCAACGCAAACGCGAATTTGCGTGACATTGCGTCCGCGGCGATTATATTGCCGCGCCTTCAGCGACCCTATGGTCTAGCGGTTAGGACACCACCCTTTCACGGTGGTAGCCCGGGTTCGATTCCCGGTAGGGTCGCCACTGTTATCAGAGCGCCTCCAAACGGTAGAAACGCGCCGCGTCGCCAGGGGTGTCAGTCTTGGAGGCGTTCGTGCCGGTTGCGGGCACGTCACCGGGCTGCGCCAAGGGGTTGAAAATCAAATCGCCAATTGGATGGATCACATCGTTGAAACTTGCCCGCAGAAGCTCGCGGGCGGTGCTCTCGAACGTCGTGTTGTCGTTGTTCGTGTCCGTCCACTCGACCAGGACCGCCTCGCGCACCGGCGTCGCCGCCGGTGGATCCACCGCGACGGTCGTCGTATAGCCATTCGTGATTAATCCCGGCAAATGCCCGTTGGTCGGATCGAGCGTGGGAAGGTTGGTGAGTTCGGTGTGGACTGTGTAGAAAATGCCGTTCGTCGCATCCATCTCGGAAGGGTCAGCCAGAGGG
>JBEKFT010000360.1:0-3008 GCA_050013175.1 Verrucomicrobiota bacterium | reverse complement strand
CGTGAGCGGCCCGCCAGGCCGCCGGTCACTCTCGGATGAGCATTACATATCTTGAGGCAATTCGCGAAGCCCAGGCCCGCGCGCTGGCCGAAGACCCGCGCGTGTTCATTTACGGCCAGGACGTGGGTGCCTTCGGGGGCGCCTTCAAGGCGACCAAGAATCTGGCGAACACCTTTCCCGGGCGGGTGATCGATGCGCCCATCAGCGAGGACGCGATGGTCGGGTTGGGCGTTGG
This sequence comes from Verrucomicrobiota bacterium, assembly GCA_050013175.1. Lineage (GTDB taxonomy): Bacteria > Verrucomicrobiota > Verrucomicrobiia > Limisphaerales > BOG-1460 > BOG-1460. The sequence continues at coordinate 2,773 of JBEKFT010000360.1, read as the reverse complement.
CGCGGCCATCGAAGGCATGCGCCCGATCATCGAGATGCAGTTTGCGGATTTCTCGACCGCGGGGTTCAACCAGATCGTCAACCAAGCGGCCACCCTGTACTGGCGCACCAACGTCCCGTGCCCGATTACGATCCGCCTGCCTTGCGGCGGCACTTCGGGAGGCGGTCCTTTTCACAGCCAGAGCATGGAGACAATTTACGCGCATTATCCAGGACTGGTGGTCCTGACTCCGGCCACGGTGGAGGATGCCTATAGCATGCTGCTCGAGGCGGTCGCCATCGATGATCCGGTCATTTTCTGCGAGCACAAGCTGCTGTATTACCATCTCAAGGCCGAGAAGCTGCCCACGGAAGCGCTGCCGGTGGGCAAGGCCCGCATCTCGCGCGAGGGCCGCGATATGACGATTGTGGCTTACAGCGCGATGGTCCACGAGGCCCTCGCCGCCTCCGAGGAATTGGCCGGGGAAGGTTTCCAGGTTGAAGTGGTGGATCTACGTTCGGTGAAGCCGCTGGATACCGACACCGTCATGGCGTCCGTGGCGCGCACCGGCCGGTTGCTGTGCGTCGGGGAATCCTGGCCGTGGGGCGGGGTGACGGCGGAAGTCATCGCGCGCGTGGTGAGCGAGGGATTTGGATTGCTGGACGCGCCGCCGCGGCGTTTGAACGCGAAAGACACGCCCGTTCCCTACCACCCGGGTTTGTGGGCCGCGCATCGTCCCACGGCGCGCAGCATCGCCGGCGCCGCGCGAAACCTGCTGCGGATGTGAGCGCGCCCGGCTGCGCAAATTTGAGATTTGAGATTTGAGATTTGAAATCTAGAATGTAACTCGGTTATGCCCCAGATCCCGATCATCATGCCTCAGTTGGGCGAGTCCATCGCCGAAGCCACTATCATCAATTTTCTGGTCAAGCCGGGCGACCTGGTCGAGGCCGACCAGGATATCCTCGAAGTGGAAACCAACAAGGCCACGATGAACGTCGCTTCGCCCTGCCGCGGAAGCATTGAAAAATTCCTTGTCCGGTTGAACGAAAGTTATCCGGTCGGAGCGACGCTGGGTTATCTCCAGGCGAGCCAGGAGGACGCCGAGCGGCTGGGACTGGATCTGCCTCAGGGGAACGGGGCGGGGGACGGATCGGATACGGAGAGGATTCGCCAGGAGAATTCCAGGAAGAGCGTTCAGCCGACGGTGCGGGGGCTGCCGGTCCCCGCCCATGCCGCCGGCGCCAGTTATATGTCGGCCCGAATGAAGGCGCGGATCACCGAACTCGGGCTCCACGCCGCCGACCTGGCCGGCGTGGCCGGGAGCGGCGCGGCGGGCCGCGTCACGATCCAGGACTTTGAGAAATTCATCGCCAACCTCGAGCGGCACAAACTCAGCCAGGCTTCTTCCATGCGAGTTTCCGTGGCCGACGCCATGCGGCGCAGTTGGACCCGTCCCATCGCGCACGTCGGGTTGTCCGTGTGCCTCGATCCTCTTTTCGCGTACCGCAAACTGACCAAACCGAAGCCGGGTCCGGCCTTGTGCGGAGTGCGCGCGCTGGCGGTGGCGCTCGCCGAAAACAGCGCTCCCGCGGGGCGGCTGGTCGGAAACAAAATCGTCCACCCGTCCTCCATCGACATCGGTTTCGCCGTCGAAGCCGAGGAAGGCGTCCTGGTGCCGGTGATCCGCAACGCCGACCAGAGGTCACTGAAGGATCTGATCGAACCCTACAACGAACTCGTCGCCCTCGCGCGCCAGAGAAAACTTCCGGCGGAAGCCACCGGCGGATCCATCGCCACCGTGACCAACTTCGGCACGTTCGGCCTGGAATGGGCGACGCCGATCCCGCTGCCCGAACAGACTCTTGTGCTGGGGATGGGTGCGGCGCGGAAAGCGCCGAGGTGGGATGCGACCAAGGGCCAGTTCGTGCCGATCATCGAAGCGAACCTGACGCTCAGCTTCGACCACCGCGTGCTGGACGGCGGCGGGGCGGGACGCTTGCTCGCGCGCGTCGCGGATTTGCTGTCCGAGCCGGACAAGCTCTAGCCCCATTCCGAACTCCTCGCAGAGCGGGTCTATCGAAGAAACGCCATTTCGCGGTTGCGGCGGGTGAAGCGGCAGGTGTGCTTGTATCCAACGTCACGCGCCAGTTGGACGGCTTCGGCAAAATGCATCCCGACCTCCTGCGGCGCATGGGCGTCCGAGCCAAAGGTGATCGGGACGCCTTTCCGGAAAGCGATCTCCAGAATCTGGCGGCTGGGATAGATTTCCTTGCAATCCTTCCGCAGTCCGGCGGTGTTCAGTTCGATGGCGCAGTCGCGCGTTTTAGCGGCACTCAGAAAGCGTTCATAGAGCGGCGTGCAATCCCGATCGGGCCGGCAGCCGAATTTCTTCGGCAGATCGGCGTGACCGATGATTTCAAAAAGGCCGGTTTCGGCGGCCAGGGTCAGCCGCTCGAAGTAAACCGACCACACATCCCAAGGATCGCGGGTTTTCCACGCGGACAGCTTGCGCGGGTCGTCCACAGCCCAGGTATCCGAAACATAGTGGACTGAGCCGATGAAATAATCCCAGGGATGGCGCGCGGCCAGTTCGCGGATCCAGCCTTCCTGGCCGGGCAGAAAATCGACCTCCAGCGCGAGTCGGATGGTCAGTTGCGGGACTTGCGCCTGTGCACTGCGGACTTTTCCCACATAATCATCGAGCTGGCTGAACCGCATCCGCCAGTCGTCGAAGTCATCGCGTCGCATCGGCGAGTGGTCGGAGAACCCTATCTCCGTCAAGCCAACGGCC
>JBEKFT010000359.1:0-3011 GCA_050013175.1 Verrucomicrobiota bacterium | reverse complement strand
GGCTACACTTTCCGTCGGAGCACAACTAATGGTGAGGAACCGAGATTTGAATTGTGCCGATTTCTGCGTTTTTAAAATCCCAACCAACAACCCAACTATTGCCTCTTGTAACCCAATCCCGGTCCCGGTTCAACAAGTTTTTGAAGAAATATTTTCGCGCTTTCTACCCGGGGCCCCATGCGTATCCTGAGGCGGTGTTGGCGAACCCTCGGGCGTGCAGCAACCGTTTATGAGTTTGATGAAGGTCCTCCGGCTGGCGGCAGCTTTTTTTGCGCCGGCCTTTGTCGCCGGCGCCGCCGGCTATCAGCCGTCCGCACTCGTCCCCCCGGGAACGCTGCGGGAATTTCGCGGCGTGTGGGTCGCCACCGTGGCGAACATCGATTGGCCGTCGAAGCCCGGACTGACGACGGCGCAGCAGAAAAGGGAATTGATTGAGATTCTGGACCGCACCGCGCAGTTGAAGCTGAATGCAGTTCTGCTTCAGGTGCGACCGGCGTGCGATGCGCTCTACGCCTCGCCGATCGAACCGTGGTCGGAATATCTGACGGGCACCATGGGGAAGGCGCCTCAACCCTTTTACGACCCGCTCGCCTTTGCCGTCGAGGAAGCGCACCGGCGCGGCCTCGAGTTGCACGCCTGGTTCAATCCCTATCGCGCATTGCATTTCACCAGCAAATCCCGGATCGCACCCAACCACGTCAGCAAGACGCATCCCGACCTCGTCAGAAAATACGGCAACTACCTCTGGCTTGACCCGGGCGAACCGGGCGTGCGCGATTACACCTTGAGCGTGGTGATGGACGTCGTGAAGCGATACGACATCGATGGCGTCCACTTCGACGATTACTTTTATCCGGACCGGGGCGATTCGGGGGCGGACTCGGATTTTCCGGATGAGTCGAGCTGGAGAAAGTATCTTGCGGGCGGCTCCGGCGCCCGGATGAGCCGCGAGGACTGGCGGCGCGAAAACGTGAATGCCTTCGTCGAACGCGTCTATGACTCGATCAAGGCCGCAAAGCCCTGGGTGAAGTTCGGGATCAGTCCGCGCGGGATCTGGCGTCCCGGATATCCGCCGCAAATCAAGGGCATGGATGCCTGGGGGAACGTGTACGCCGATTCGCGCAAGTGGCTTGCCAACGGGTGGCTCGATTATTTCACGCCGCAGCTCTATTGGCCGATCGAGTCGAAGGAGCAGAGTTTCGGCGCGCTCTTGAAATGGTGGTCGCAGCAGAACACGAAGGGCCGCGATCTCTGGCCGGGCCTCAACGCCACGAGGGCGAACCAATGGAGGCCGGATGAAATCCCGGACCAGATCCGGCGCGCCCGCAACCAACCGGGAATAACCGGTTACGTCTGTTACAACGCAAGCAGCTTGTTCGGGAATGAATCCCTCTCGACAACGCTCGAGCAGGAAATCAATGTCCAACCCGCCCTGGTTCCGCCCTTGTCCTGGCTCCACGCCGGCGCGCCCGCCAAACCCGCCTTGTATTTGAGCGGCTTCACCAGCGGCAACCTGCGGCTGTGGATGGGAAAGTCCTCGCAGGACGCTCAATCCAGGTGGTGGCTCCTCCAGACCTGCTCCAACGGAACGTGGACCTCGGAAATCCTCCCCGGCACGGTTCGCGTCAAGTCCTTTGGAACCAGCCAACCCGACGTCATTGCCCTCACGCTGATCAACCGGTTCGGCAACGCGAGCCCGGTCGCGGTTCTTGAGAAGAAACCGCCGGGCGCCGTCTCTCCGGGTGCTCGAAATGAAAACGGCGCCAAGAACTGAGCCCGGCTCAAGGCCGCTGGTGGCGGGATCCCCCGAATCCGCTGCCGGCCCGGATTCACCAACGCCCGGGAGCCTCGCCGGTTTGCTCCGATCCCGCCCCGCCCTTCTCGCAACCGCGTTGTGCGCGCTCGTGTTGTGGACGTTCTTTCCCGCCGTGCACGGCGACTTCGTCGGCTACGACGACCCGGACTACGTCACGGCCAACGCCCGGGTGCGGCAGGGGTTGACCTGGAGCAACGTGAAATGGGCATTTCAGAGTTCCGATCCGGGCAACTGGCATCCGCTGACGTGGCTGTCGCACATGCTGGACTGCCAGGTTTTCGGCCTGGAACCCTGGGGCCACCACCTGACGAGCGTCGTGCTTCACACGCTGAACGCACTGCTGGCCTTTCTGGTTCTCAGGCAATTGACCGGAGCCGACTGGCGCAGCGTCGCGGTCGCGGCTCTGTTTGCGCTGCATCCGTTGCGCGTGGAATCGGTGGCGTGGATCGCCGAACGCAAAGACGTCCTGAGCACGTTCTTCGCGCTGCTCGCGCTGTGGATGTATGCGCGCTATGCCGGGAAGCCCAAGGTCCAAAATCCGCAGTACAAAGTCTTCTACGGTTTGGCCCTGTCGTTCTTTCTCCTGGGCCTGATGAGCAAGTCGATGGTGGTGACCCTGCCCTTTGTCCTGGTGCTCCTGGACTACTGGCCCTTGCATCGGTTCCAAAGCGAAAACCTTCGATGCCTTGTTCTGGAGAAAATCCCGTTCCTCCTCGCTGCCATCGCCGTCAGCGGTATCACGCTTGCTGTGCAAAGCCGCTCGGGTGCCGTGATGACGGGCTTGCCCTGGCAAGGTCGTGTCGAAAACGCGGCGGTTTCGTACTGCCGTTATCTCGGCAAATTGTTCGCGCCTGCGGATCTTGCGGTCTTTTATCCCTACACCGCCCACAGACCCGTCGCGGGGGTGGCCCTGGCCTTTTCGCTTTTGCTTTTCATTTCGCTGTTCGCCGTCGCCTCGCGGCGCCGACATCCCTGGCTGCCGGTGGGATGGCTGTGGTTTCTCGGCACGCTCGTGCCGGTCATCGGGCTGGTGCAGGCGGGCGAACAATCCATGGCCGATCGTTACTCCTACATCCCTTCCCTGGGCATTTTTTTGATCGTCGTCTGGGGATTGGACGAAGCGGCCGGCCGCCGGCCTGGCGGGCGGATGGTCCTGGCCGCTCTGTTTGCGACGGCAATACTTCCGAGCATCGTC
>JBEKFT010000358.1:0-3021 GCA_050013175.1 Verrucomicrobiota bacterium | reverse complement strand
GGCGGGATGCTCTGAACTTCAACGGGGGCTGCTCCCCGCTCCAATTCCAATAAATGCCGCAGCCGGGTCCGGGGTTCCCGGAGACACTGATACGCTGCATTCAGGTCCGTGTAATGGGCGTGTGCCGATTGTCGCTCGGCTTCGCCCCGCCCGTGAACGCGGTCGGGGTGCATCCGCGCGGACGAGGCCAGGAACTTCTGCTTGAGCGCTTCCGGATCCAGCCAGGGACGGCGCGGCTCATCCAGCAGGGCAAAACAATCCATCATGTCCGTCCAACGGCAGGATTCGAAATTGGAACTCTAAAACTCTTAAACTCCGAAACTCTCAAACTTGAAATCAGGCGCTGAAACTTTCGCCGCAAGAGCAGCTCGTCGCGGCGTTCGGATTCTTCACCTTGAACCCGCCGTCCAATGCGTCCAGGTAGTCCAGTTCGCTGCCGGTGACATACAGCGCACTCTTCGGGTCCACCACCACCCGCACGCCGCCGGTCTCGACCAGGAAATCCCGGTTCGCCGGGGTGTCCTGCAAATCCATCTTGTATTGCAGTCCGGAACAACCGCCGCCGACGACTGAAACCCGCAGAACCCCGTTGGGACGGCCTTGCTTCTGGAGCAAGGTGTTGATTCGCATCGCGGCGCTCGAGGTCACCCGGATCAATCGTTCGTCGCTGACACGAAAAGTGGGCTGCCCCGGCGGTACTTGGGTGGGTTTCGCAATCATGGTTGAACCCCGGCAATCTATCCGGCCCCGCGCCCACCGTCAACCTGCCTTTGTCCGCGGGACCCATTCTGACGGGGTGGCGACGGCTCGTCGCCAGTTCAATTGCTGAAACTCCAGAGAACCGGGGACGAAGCCGTCCCCGCTCCGGTCGCCACCTTCATGGACCGGCCCTGTTGCGGGTCCGTGCTTTGCTGCAAGCGGTCCACTCGTTAATCTTGCCGCCGTGAAACTCATCTCATGGAACGTCAACGGCCTGCGCTCCGTGTTGCGGCGGAACTTTCTGGATTGCCTCGACGCCGAGAAACCGGACGTGCTTTGCCTGCAGGAGACCCGGTGCAGTCCGGACGACGTCGAACAACTCTGGCCCGCGGCCTACACGACCTACTGGAATTGCGCGCAAAAGAAAGGATACGCGGGGACCGCCGTCTTCACCAAAACGCGTCCGGTGAAGGTCACAACCGGCATCGGTATTCCGCGGCATGACCGCGAAGGGCGCGTGCTGACCTCGGAGTTTGGCGACTTTTTTCTCGTGAACGTCTATGTGCCCAATTCGCAGCGCGAACTCACGCGCCTGGCCTACCGCCGCCAATGGGACCGCGACTTCCTCCGCTACCTCAAAAAGATCGAACGGCAAAAGCCGGTCGTCTTCTGCGGCGACTTGAACGTGGCGCATGCCGAAATCGACCTCGCCAATCCCAAGGCCAACGTCCATAACCACGGGTTCACGCCGGAGGAGCGCGCCGGCTTCAGCGCTTTTCTGAAGGCCGGTTTCCTCGACACCTTCCGCGAATTCGAGCCGGGCGGCGGTCATTACACGTGGTGGAGCCCCATGGCCGGCGCCCGCTCCCGGAACGTCGGCTGGCGCATCGACTACTTCCTCATCAGCGCCGCCCTCCGCCCGCGCCTCAGGCGCGCCTTCATCCTCCCCGGCGTCCCCGGCTCGGACCACTGCCCCGTGGGAATTGAAATCAGTCCAGATCCTTCGTCATGACAAGATCGTCCATGACCCGCCCTCCGCCGATGTCCGTCACCACGGCACCGGCGAGGACGAACCCGTTTCGTTGATTGGCTTCACGGCACGCCTGCCGCATCTATTGCCTCCGGAATTCCTGCATGAGCCGGAGGATTTCCTCGCGAATTTCAAACAACTCCCTGCGGTTCCACGCAAGCAAGTCTTCCGGGAGCAAGTTCCTGGCGGCCGTGTTCTCCAGGCCGGCCTGCGCTTTGTGCAGATGGCCAAGCGCGCGCTTGAGGCACGCCACCACATACCCTCCGGAAAGCAGGCCGCGGCCGCAGCATAAACCGTCCAGCGCGCCCGCGAGCTTGGCGGCGGTGGCCTGGAACTCCCCGGCGAAAGCGGCGAGGTCCCGGTCCCCCGCCTCCGACAACCCCAGATCGTCCAGCCGGCGCAGCAGGACGATCACACTCTCCTGCGCCCGATGGGAAAGCGGATGTTTGATGCCGTCATCGTTTGTTCGCAACCAATCCACTCCCTCGGTCAACGGGTCCGGTTCAGGCGGATTCGCCTCGGCTTCGGCGCAGATCCGGTTGATCTCATCCGCGTCCCATTCTCCGGATTCGCCGGTATCCTCCTCGTCCTCGTCCCAACCCATTTCCTCGGCGATGAGCGCCTCCGCCTCCGGCGTGTCTCCGTATTTTTGAAGCAATTCCAGGTACTTGTCCGTAATGGCGTCGCTCTCGCGCAGGGACTTTTCGTAGTCGAACTCGTCCCAGTCTTCGATGTTTTCCGGCTTTTGGTGTCGTTGCGCCTCGACGGCTTCAGTGAGTTTCTGCATGAAGCCGGCCATGCCCCCGGCGGCCTCTTTGGCGCGCTGCTCGTTTTCCGCGGGCGTCAGCCGCCAGACAGGCGGAGAAATGTCCACCGTGTAATCCGCGCTTTCAATCACCACCCGCCCGTTGGCTTCGCTGAACCATTCGAGATAGACCGAGTTGGCGGTGTGTTCCGGCGGCTTTTCCCCGCGGTCGATCATCGCGCAGGCTTCCTCGAAAGGCAGATCAAACACGCGCACCTTGCGCGACGCCGTGAGGTCGCCAATGGTGCCGCGCTGGAGCGGATGCAGCGAGTCGAGGCCCGGGTGCGGGGTCGTCGGCAGCGGATTCTCGAACGTCAACAGGCAGCCGGCGATGTCGGAATGCGCGTTGCCCTTCAGATCGATCCGGACCGGGGCGGATCGGCCGTGCACCCAGATGAGCCCGCGCACAACCCCCTTCTCGCGGTTGTCAATCTCGCCGCGCACCACGCTGTCATGGATCCGAAAAGCCACGTTCCTTCTTTACCAC
>JBEKFT010000357.1:0-3033 GCA_050013175.1 Verrucomicrobiota bacterium | reverse complement strand
CAATTATTGAAAAGCGCCCCCGAGTGATGCCGGGCGATGAACAGGAGCAGAACCATGTCAATACCCGTTTGCCGGGCGACCCCTTCTCGACCCCTTCTTCAGCAGGTGAAATCTGAGGTTCATAGAAAACAAAACGCCGCCGTGGATTGCCCCGGTCACGGCGGCGTTTATATATTGTCTTGACCGACCGCAAGCAACATGGGCTAGTTTGGTAAGGCTGGTTTCGCGTCGAATGGAGTTGGCACACGAAGCCACCGGGTGGTGGGCAGTCAGAGTTCTGAAAGGAATACGACCTATGGCAAAACAAGATCAGGTTTTCAAAAACCAAACATTCCGTTTGAAAGCACCGACAGCGAATAAAGTGTTGCTGGTCGGTGATTTCACGAGTTGGCAGAAGCAAGCCATCCCCATGCAAAGGGGAAGTGACGGCATCTGGAGGACATCGGTAGGGCTGGCCATGGGGACGCATCAATACCTGTTCCTCGTCGATGGCCAGTGGCGCGATGACCCGGAGTGTCCGCTGCGTGTGTCCAATCCGCACGGTGGCCAGAACATGGTGCGCCAAGTCGTCTGAGGTTCAACGACCCGCGCGATCACCCGGCGTGAACATGGACGGTGTCGCGTGGATGATTATTATGCAAGGCATTCCAACGCTGCACATTTTGGTGGTGGACGATGAGCCTCTTGTCTGCGAAACGGTCAAGATGCTGCTCATGGCTGATGGGCACAAAGTCGAGACGACAACCAGCGGCAGGGAGGCTCTGGCCCTTTTGGACAAAGGGACGTTCGACCTGATCACCATCGACTATGCCATGCCCGTGATGAAAGGCGATGAACTGGCCGCTGCCATCAAAGCGCGCTTGCCAAATCAACCCATCGTGATCATGTCAGCATCCGCCGAAATGCTCCAATCTTCACGCAATCCGCTTGTGGAGGCGTATTGCATCGTCGGCAAGCCTTTTTCGCCGGAAGACCTGCGCGAAGCCATCGCCAAGGTGTTGCATCATGTCTGAAGATCGGTTGAGCGGCTGGACCTTCGGGCATCGCCCTGCCTCGCCGTTTCGGAGGAAGGCCAATGCGCCGCTCTTGCGAAGCGACGTTATTCGAGGCTTGCGATGGTCATGGCGTGGGTCTCGTCTTCTCCCGACGAAGGATGGCTCCAGCCTTTTACCAGGCCGCTCGCTCTTGCGTAATCCTTATCGTTCATCACCCATAACTCGGAATCGAGAGCTGCCAGAGGCATCGGCAGGTCAAGTTGCGTTTTCCGCACCACGCAGGGAATGTCCGCCCGCTCCACCATGCCCTTGAACCGCGACAGCTCGCGGGCATCGCATGAAGAAATAATCCATTTCATAATGCGGGCCAACCCCCGTGCAGACGGGAACGGGCGCGTGACTGGACGGCTGGCAATGCGGGCAGGACGAGCGGTCGAATCGACGCCGCCACGCGGTGGCGGGCCTGGACTTCGCCATCGGTGGCGGGCCTGAATTCCCCGGCTGGCGCTGACAGCAACTCGCCCCCGGCCAGACGGATGGTCTTGAGCGTTTCCATGCCCGATGTGCAGACGCTGGCAACAACGCCGACCTGGTCCGTGGCTATATGGAACAGGAACTCAGAGCACGCGACGGGTTGGATGGGGGATGTGCGTCGCATAAGGTACAATCGACCCGAAACGCCACAAAGCGAGCTATATTAATGTGAATTTTCCGCCGGTTGGCAACCAGGCGCAACGATTCAGGGAAATCGGAGATTATTTCTCCTGTAGCTTGGCGCAACGGACACCCCGAAGACTTTGAAGCTTCGCGCTGAGCGCAGAGTGACCGCACTTGCCTTTGCCCTCAGATCGCTGCCAGAACCTCAGCTGTGCTTCGCACCCGGCCCATGCGGGGAAAAATCTGAGAAATGGTGTGCTCGTGCTGTGCCTGATTCAAGGACGCCATCGCGTCTTCCACGAATATCTGCTCATAGCCAAACTCAAATGCCGCCCGCGCCGTGCTCTCCACACCAAAACAGGTCGCGATCCCCGTCAGGATGATCGTCGTCAATCCCCGCCGCCGAACCTGAAGCTCCAGGTCCGTCCCGTAAAAAGCACCCCATTGTTTCTTGGTCAAAATGTGATCGTTGGGTTGGACATTCAACTCGGACACAATCTCCGCCGCGTTGGCCGGAAGATCACGCGGAAGCGTGAACGAGCTGTCGCAGACAGGATGCAGCAGGTCTTGACGATCCGCCGATCCTGCCACACGCACCCAGACGATGAATCCACCTTTGGCGCGCAGGGCCGAGGCGATCCTGGCCGTGTTTTCGACGACGGTTTTGGCGCTTCGCGGCCGGGTCGGAAAGGAGACGATTAAGTTCTGCAAATCAATCGCAACCAGTGCCGTCTTCGTAACGTCCAATTTCAATTGTTTCATGATACCTGTCAAACTGAGACACGCCGGGCTGGCGGTGTCAACCGCAACAGCGGAACTGAAGCGGCCAGCCGGTGCTGGCTCCATCTCCGTTCGCTGGACTGGCGCTGGCCTAATCCACCAGGACTCCGGACAGCGTGGCGGTCACTGTTCCTTTCAAGATGACATTGATCTTCCCCCGAATCGTTCCGGTGCCCGCGCCGCGCAGCACGACGGATTGGGTGGCCTCGACGATCCCGATGTTCTCCGAAAACACTTCCACGAGTATCCCGCTCAACTGAAAGTTGGTGGGCGTGCCATCCTTCGTGGTCAACGCGGTATCATCGTAGGTGAGCGTCGCATATTCAGTGACCCTTTCGGTGTTATTGCCCGAAACCGCTGTTCCTGTGCGGCTCGTTCTCTGGATGAGCCTCTCTCTGCCGGAATCGACGCTCACGTTGTCCGCGATGGAAAGGACGCTGCCGGCATCCAGCAGGAGGTTTGTTCCCGTGCTGTCCACCACAAGAAACGAGTAGCTGCCCACCCCTCTCATGATCAATTCCGCGCCGCTGGGGAAGTTCGTCTTAAACGAGTTCTCCAGGAGGCTGAGGATGAACGCTGAGTCGATGGGAGCATTGGTGGC
>JBEKFT010000356.1:0-3035 GCA_050013175.1 Verrucomicrobiota bacterium | reverse complement strand
TGATGTCCGCGTCGTTTTCCACGTGCTGGGCAATGATGTTGCGGAAATCCATCCGGTACAATTGGTCGCCACTGAGGATCAACAGGAAATCAAAATCGTGGTTTAGAAAGTGAATCAGGTTTTTGCGCACGGCATCCGCGGTGCCCTGATACCACGAAGTGTCGGCAAAGGTCTGCTCGGCCGCGAGGATCTCGACGAACCCGCCGGAGAAATGATCGAACTTGTAGGACTGGGAAATGTGCCGGTGCAGCGATGCCGAGTTGAACTGGGTCAGCAGATAAATCCGGCGCAGCCCGGAGTTGATGCAATTGGAAATCGGGATGTCCACCAGCCGGTACTTTCCGGCCAGCGGCACGGCGGGCTTCGCGCGCTCTTTGGTGAGGGGAAACAGCCTCGCTCCCTGCCCTCCGCCCATGATCACTGAAAGCACGTTGCTGGTGTTGACGGGCTGGCGTCCCGAGTTTGGCATAACAGTTTTTTTCCGCGAACCGCTGGCAACGTTATACGCGCCCCGCAGGACCCGGGCAAGCGACAATGAACGCGGGCGGTCTGGACAGGCGCCTCGTGACGCCCCACCAGAACACAGCATTCATCCGTATCTTTTCAGTCGCAGGGGAGCGCACGCGCCCTCGCGTGCAGTGATTGGCGCGTCGCCAACCACTTTTGGGGAGTGCGGCCAGTCACCGTTTAGTGATTGCGTTGCGCCCTCCTCCGACCGGCGAGGCGCCGGTCGGAACACGCGAGGGCGCGTGTGCTCCCCAATTCCAACTGCGGAGAGACGGATGAATTCGGCGTTCCACCCGGACTCATTCATCAGCCAAGAAATGTCGGTCCTTTGACAATATCCGCGCAGATTTTTTCGACCCCGGGCGGTAAAGACTTGCTAGCATCCTGTTTCGAGAAAAGCAGAAGGCATTTTGGATCGATGTGATTTGCCGCGTGAATGGCGCGTTGAACAAGACTTTGATCGAGCCGCACGACAGCCTGTCGGCCGGACGGATGCCGGCTGCCAATCGCGGGCGCAGTTCCGATTTCTCGGAGCGCGTCTATTGCTTTCATTGTGGCGAGCCGTGCCCGTCTGCCCGGTTTGTTCGGGAGGAGGAGGTATTTTGCTGCCAGGGATGTCTTGCGGTGCATGAACTGCTGGCCGGCGCCGGATTGGAGCACTTTTACCAATTGGGCGACCATCCGGGCGTGCGTGTCCGGGGCGCGTCCCGGCGCGGGCAGTGGACTTACCTGGACGATCCGAAGCTGCAGCAGCGATTCCTCGATTTTACGGATGGCACCCGCAGCCGGGTCACTTTCCGCATTCCGGCGATTCATTGCGTTGCCTGCGTGTGGCTGCTGGAGAATCTTTTCCGTCTTCATCCGGGCATCGGACGGTCCGCCGTCCAATTCGCGCGACGGGAGGCGACCATTGATTTTGTTGCGGACCGGATCCGGCTGAGCGAGCTGGTGGCGTTGCTCGCCTCGATCGGCTACGAGCCGGCCCTGACGCTGGCCGAACTGGGGAAGCGACCGCCTCCGTCGCTTCGAAAGCGTCAATGGATTCAAGTCGGCATCGCCGGCTTCGCTTTCGGCAACATCATGCTGTTCAGTCTTCCGGCGTATCTGGGTCTGGACGCCCTCAACGGAGGCGGGTTCAAGGGTCTTTTCGGGTGCCTGAGCCTGGCGCTGGCGTTGCCGGTCCTGCTTTACAGCGCGTCGGATTATTGGGAGTCCGCGCGGCTTTCGCTTCGGCGCCGGGTGTTGACGCTGGAGGTGCCGATCTCTCTCGGTCTGGCGGCGCTGTATGCCTGGAGCGCCTACGAAATTGTGTCGGGCCGTGGCGCGGGGTATCTGGACTCCCTCGTCGGCCTTGTTTTCTTCCTGCTGTGCGGGCGCGCGTTTCAGCAAAAGACCCACGATCGCCTCGCGTTCGACCGCGACTACAAGTCGTTCTTTCCATTGTCCGTCGCGCGCAGGACGGGCGGGGCGGAAGAAAGCGTTGCGATCTCCGATTTGCGGGTGGGGGATCGCATCGTCCTGCGGAACGGCGAGCTGATTCCTGCGGACGCGATACTCGTGCGGGGCCGGGCGCTGGTTGATTACAGCTTCGTCACGGGGGAATCCGAGCCGGTGCCCAAGGACGGGGGCGATTACCTCTACGCGGGGGGCAGGCAAATTGGCGGCAGGATCGAAGTGGAAACGGCAAAGCCTGTCTCTCAAAGTTATCTGACGTCTCTTTGGAACCATGAAGCCTTCCGGAAGGCCCCCGGGAGCGATGTCCAGTCCCTCACCAACCGTTATAGCCGCCGCTTTACTCTCATCGTGGTCGGCGTCGCGGTGGGAGCGGGCGTTTTCTGGCTGCTTCGCGGCGATCCGGCGCGCGCGATCAAAGCGTTCACGACGGTGCTCATCGTGGCATGTCCCTGCGCCCTGGCGCTGGCGGCGCCCTTCACCCTGGGCACGGCCCAACGCGCGATGTCCCGGCTTGGAGTGTTTCTCCGGAATGGCCTGGTCATTGAACGGATGGCGCAGGTGAACGCGATCGTGTTCGACAAGACCGGCACGCTGACCGCGCCGCGCAGCGCCGGTGTTTGTTTCCAGGGCGAACCGCTGCAGGCGGCGGAGGAAGGCAGGATTTTCTCCCTGGCGAGGCAGTCCCGCCATCCGCACTCGGTTCGCATCAGCGAATGGCTCCCGACCGGTTGTTCTCCGCAACCGGTTGAATCCTTTCGTGAGACGCCCGGCTGCGGGCTGGAGGCAATGGTGGGCGGTCGGGAGGTTTTGCTCGGATCCGCGGCTTGGCTGGAATCACACGGAGTGGGGGTGGCCTGGGGTTCCACGCTGCGAATGACAGGGCCTCCGGCTTCGCCCGGCGGCGCCGGCGCCCGCACGATTTCCGGCAGCGCGGTTCACGTGGCCATTGGCGGCCGGCATCGGGGGGCGTTCCTGTTATCGAGCTCGTTGCGACCGGAGACGGGCCTGTTGCTGCGGGAGTTGGGAGGCCGCTACGAAGTCACTCTTCTGAGCGGTGACAACGAGAAGGAGCG
>JBEKFT010000355.1:0-3035 GCA_050013175.1 Verrucomicrobiota bacterium | reverse complement strand
CGGTCCTTGTGGCAACCGACAGGCTGGAGATTCGTCTCTCAGCATTGAGCGGGACCGCCACGGAACTGTCGAAAGATCGGGTTGAGAATCGATGCTTTTGAGCTACAAATAAACATGATCGCCATCACCGAAGTCCTCAGCGCCGAACATAGGGTGTTTACGGAATTATTCGATCAAATCGAGTGCCTCCTGCCCAAACTCACCACACTGCCTGAAGTCAAGTTGCTCGCCACCTTGGTCGAACGCCTGCTCCAGGGCCACGCGGACGCCGAGAGAAACCTCGCTTATGTGGCGTTGGATCACGCGCTCCAGGACCGGGGCCGGCTCGACCGGCTTCACCAGGACCATGAGGAGATTGACGCCAGCCTCAAACGCGCCCAGACGGCGCGCAATTGTGAGGAGGCGCGGCGGCTTCTCAGGGCGTCCATTGCCACCTCCCGCGAACACTTTCGACGCGAGGAACGGAGCGTCTTTCCGCTCCTGGAACGGGTCCTCCGGCGGGAGACGCTCGCGGCCCTGGGAACCGCCCGTGTTCAACCAGACGCCGCCCCGGTGAATTAGCGCACGGAGATGCGCGCCAATTCGCTCTGTCTGGCGGGCTGCCTTGCGCCCGCCCCGTTTTAAACCAGAGGCCTGCCGCCGGCGTGTGCCGGTTGGACGACGGCAGATCCGATCGGCAGCGGCAGGCTGAGAACCGCTTCGTGACAGATCCCCGGGTAGCTCCGGTTCAGCTCATCGGCCAGACTCTCGGCTTCTTCCTTGTCGAAGAGAAATGTGCCCGCTCCGATCCGTCCGTTCACCGTGCTTTTCCAATGGATGGTATATGCTTTCATGGACTCGATTTCAGATGAATTCATTTCATCGGCTGACTGTGAAATCTCAGGGCGAACGAGGTTTGCCGACCCAGCTTCCAAGCCGCCCTATTACCCATGCAGAACCAGCCGCACAGGCAGGGTGAGGCTTGCAGATCGATGGACACCGCACAATCGGGGCGGGTCTGGAAATCTCCCAAGGGATTCACCGGGCCTCGCAGCCCCGGCTTGCCGCAGATTCATGGAAAGCCACCCATCTCGAGAACGGAAGCGCATGGAGACCCTGACACCCTGTAGCCGCCAATGTGAATTGGCGGACCCTTCCCCCAGTGGCGGTCTCCGCCGTTTCCCAACGGCGGTTACGGAGGCTCAGTTCATGGATCGAACGCTCGGCCCCGAGCCGGATTAAAAGGGCACGTCCGGATGTCTGGCCAGCCATTCACTCAGGCCGGGCAGGGCAAAAGACAGGAGCCTTTGCGCCTTCGCGCAGTTCAGCGAGGGATCGGGCGAGCGGGGAGCGCCGGTGTAATCCGCCAGCGACTCGGGCTCGATTTGAGGTTTGAGTTGCGGCCAGCGCGCCGCGATGAGCTGGCCGATCTGGAAACGCGACAGCCGTTCACTGCCCGCCACGTGAAAAATGCCGGGCTGATTGTGCTCCGCCAGTTCCCATATCGCCCGCGCGGTCTCCACGGCGGGGATCGGCTGCCGATACTCATCCGTGAACAGCGTCAACTTCTGCCCGGCCTGAAACGCGCGCCGCAATTGCTCGTTGAACCCCCGGTCGCCCGCCGCCGACGTGCCGCCGTTGAGCGAGGTGCGGATCACGATGTGCTTCGGGTGCGCGAGCACCATTGTTTCCGCGGCCACTTTGGTTTGCGCGTAAATGTTCAACGGGCTGACCGGCGACGATTCGTCGTACTTCCCGGCGCGGCCGTCGAAGACCAGATCCGAGGAAAGGAAAATGAACGGGATCTCTCCGGCCAGTTCGGCCAGGACGGAGGTTACCTCGATGTTAAGCCGGCGCGCCAGGGCGGGATCCTTCTGGCATGCCGGCGGATAACTCAGCGCGGCGCAATGGATCACCCGTTGCGGCCGATCCTGTTCAAAGCGCCTCCGGACGGCGTCCGCGTCGAGCAGATCCAGGTCCGCACGGGTCAGTGCCCGCACCCGCCAGCCCGGCGCGAAGCGCGACGCGGTCCCGACGAGGGCGCCCCCGATCAGTCCGCCCGCGCCGGTAATCCACACCATTTGCATGGTTCTGGTTTGAGAGAAAATGGGTGAAAGATTCGGCCGGGGCTGATCCTCAAGGTCGAGGGTGCGTGGCGGAGGGGCTTGGCTTTTGAGGCAGGCGCCCCACCCAGAGATCGTTGACGGCATAATGCCATTCCAGCTCCGGAATGTCCGGGATACCCGCCCCCAGCCAGGAAGCGCGGAGAACGAGACGATCCTTCGGACCCATCTTTTTCACCCACGGTTCGTAGGCGCGGACATTGCCGAAGTTCCATTGCACCTTTCGCACAACCGCCAGGTCTTCCGGCTGCATCAGGGACGATTCAAACCCCAGGACATACCGCCACGGAGCGTTTGGGTTCTTGAAAAAGGTCTCAAAGAAGACACGCATGTCCGCCGAGTAGAGAATGCCGCCGTTTCCCGGCAGCCAGCCCGGCAGCTCCGGATTGTCCTGTGTCAGGTATTCGTTGGTGAGATTCCAAGTCCATCGGCCTCCGAGATCGCTGGTGGTGTCCAGGTAAACACCGAGGGCCAGCGCCAGAACGATCCACAATCGTTTCCAGGAATTGAAGCCCAGATGCGTTTGAAACTGCCGCTGGAATTCCAACGCGAACCAGACCGCTGCCGCAGGCAGGCCCCAATCCCACCAGAATCGGAGCGTCTTCAGACCCAGCAGCCACCCGAGCACCGCCATCACGAAGAAGGGCTCGGCCAGCTCGCTCGCCTTCCACCCGGGCGAATGCGAGCGCCAGAGCAGCATCCCAACCATAGCGAGCACGAACAATGCGTCCCCATCCGAGGGCCTCAGTTCCGAGGCGAGCTGGCGCTCAAGGGTGTAGTCCGAAAACACGGCGAAAAAATGCCGGACGGACTGATCCAGGAACTCCCAGGGATGCCCTGTGAATGCCGAACCCAGAAAGCTGCCGGCAGCCCAGCAGAGCCCGAGCCCGACCGCCGCCCGCCATCGTCCCGACAGGAAAACCGCAGCGACGG
>JBEKFT010000354.1:0-3041 GCA_050013175.1 Verrucomicrobiota bacterium | reverse complement strand
ACCCAGGCGCAGCGGAAGATTCCGGTCCAGTACGCCCAGCGGGCCGTGGGGCGCAAGGTTTATTCCGGCGGCACGTCCTTCATGCCGCTGCGCGTCAATTACTCGGGAGTCATGCCGATCATTTTTGCCCAGGCCATTCTCATGTTTCCGCAGTATATCTTTACAATGGCGGGGCAGAATCTGGAGAGGAGCCAAAGCACCGGGCTGCGGTTCATCGGGGATATTTGCGCGCGGCTGGCCTCGGTGTTGCATGAGCGGAGCCTCTTTTATCTGGCTGTGTATTCGCTGATGATCCTGTTCTTCTCCTACTTCTGGGTGGCGACGCAATTCAATGAATTGCAGATCGCGGATGACCTGAAAAAGAACGGCGGCTACATCCCCGGCGTCCGGCCCGGACAGGCGACCAGCGACTACCTTCACAACACCATGAGCCGGATCACGCTGGCGGGGGCGATTTTCCTCGTGATCATCGCCGTCATCCCGCAAATCCTGGCGTACAACATGGGAATCCCCTATCAGGTGGCGCAGTTTTTCGGCGGCACCAGCATGTTGATTGTCGTCGGCGTGCTGCTCGACACGATGCGCCAGATGGAGTCGCATTTGTTGATGCGGCATTACGATGGCTTTTTGAAAAAAGGCCGGTTGAAAGGGCGGTTCTGATCCACGCTCCCAACCCGGGTCCTGACCTCTGATTTGAAAGTGGATGGGGATCAGGAGCGAAACCGGGATTAAGGTTGAAACGATGATTCTTTTGAAGAGTGAGCGGGATCTGGAAGCGATGCGGCCTGCCTGCGCCATCGCGGGCACGGTGTTGGACGAGGTGGCGGCGCTGGTCAAACCCGGTGTCACGACCGAACAGGTGGACCGATTTGCGGCCGAGCGGATCCGGAGTTACGGTGCCAAAAGCGCCTTTCTCGGTTACCGGAAGTATCCGTGCCACATCTGCATCTCGGTGAACGAGCAGGTGGTCCATGGCCTGGCGGGAACGCGAGTGCTGCAGTTGGGTGACATCGTCAGCCTCGACGTGGGCGTGGTTTACAAGGGCTTTGTCGGTGACACCGCCAAAACGGTCGCGGTCGGCGGCTGCGGAGTGCTCGCCCAGAAGCTGATGGACGTGACGGAAAAGTCGCTTCACGAAGGCGTCGGGCAAGCCGTCCCAGGCAAGCGGGTGGCGGATATCTCGCGCGCGGTCCAGGATTACGTTGAAAGCAACGGCTTCAGCATCGTCCGGGAGTTTGTGGGGCATGGCGTGGGGCGTTCCATGCATGAAGAGCCCGAGGTGCCGAACTTCGTGGACGGCAAAGCGTCGCCCAGGTTGCGGCCCGGCATGACGTTAGCCATCGAACCCATGGTCAACGCCGGGGCGCCGGGCGTAAAAATCCTGAATGACGGCTGGACAGTCGTCACGCAAGATGGTTCACTATCGGCTCATTTTGAGCATACGGTTTTGATCACCGAAGGTGAGCCGGAAATTTTGACATGGCCGGAGAAAATGCCTTCCAGGTCGAAGGTGTCATAATCGAGGCCCTGCCCAACACGACGTACCGGGTGGAGCTGTCGAACGGGCATCAAGTACTGGCGTTCGTGGCCGGCAGGGCAAAGCGGAATGCCGCCGGGCTGACGCCGGGAAACAAAGTGAAATTGCAACTGTCGCCTTACGACTTGTCGGAAGGGCGGCTGATGGTCGAAACAAACACGATTCAGACATGAAAGTTCGCGCATCGGTCAAGAAACTTTGCGAAAACTGCAAGATCATACGGCGCAAAGGCGTCATCCGGGTCATTTGCAGCAACAAACGCCACAAGCAGCGGCAGGGATGAAACCCGTCAACCCGTTCACCCAATAACCCTTTAACGAATCATGGCACGCATCATCGGAGTGGAAGTCCCGCCGAACAAGCGCATCGACATCGCGCTTCGATACATTTACGGCATCGGACCCAGCAACGCCGTCGAGATCCTGGCCAAGGCCAGGATTGAGCCCTCCATCCGCGCGAAAGATCTGACCGAACAACAGCTCTCCCAGATCGTTCATGCGATCCAGGACGGAAAGTATGTGATCGAAGGCGACCTGCGCCGCGAGATCGGCATGAATCTCAAACGGCTCCAGGCGATCAAATGCTATCGGGGCATGCGCCACCTGCGCGGGCTGCCGGTTCGCGGCCAGCGCACCCAGACCAACGCACGCACCCGCAAAGGCCCGCGCAAGACCGTCGGCGTCCAGCGCAACCCCAACGCCAAGACCGGCATCCACTAAAGCACCTCTTAACCCTCAATTTTCAACCCGCACATGGCCGACGAAACCAAGAAAAAAGCTGCGCCGAAGAAGGAAGGCAAGCCGGAAACCGCCTCCGTGGAAAAGCCCGCGGCGAAAACCCCCGGCGATTCCAAGGCGCCCAGGAAGGCTGCGGCACCCGGCGCCGAACCCGCTCCGGCGGGACCCGCGGGTGAAACGCCCAAGCCGGCCGACGCCGTCGTCGCGGCCGTCGCAGCCCCTACGGCAGCGGAGCTGCTCGCGGACGACCTGGCGACCAAGAAGATCGTCAAGGCCAAGGGCTCCAAGAACATCATCGTGGGCATCGCGAACATTCTGGCGACGTTCAACAACACCCTCGTGTCGATCACCGACATGCACGGCAATATCATCGGCTGGTCGAGCGCCGGCCGCGTCGGGTTCAAGGGGTCGCGCAAGAGCACGGCTTACGCGGCGCAACAGGTGGCGCAGGATGCCGCCCGCCAGGCGATGTCTCATGGAATGAAGGAAATCGAGGTGCGGGTGAAGGGGCCCGGCTCCGGCCGCGAATCGGCCATTCGCGCGCTGCAGGCGATCGGCCTGGAAATCAGCGCCATCAAGGACGTGACCCCCGTTCCGCACAATGGGTGTCGTCCCCGCAAGAAGCGCCGCGTCTGATGGATCTCAAATCTCATATTTGAAATTTCAAATCTAAATTATGGCTCGCTATACAGGTCCTCGCGTTCGCATCAGCCGCCGGTTCGGTCTCCCGATCTTCGGCCCGTCAAAATACCTCGAGCGCCGCAACT
>JBEKFT010000353.1:0-3050 GCA_050013175.1 Verrucomicrobiota bacterium | reverse complement strand
AGGAAGCGCGCCCAAAGGAAACGCACTGGCATGTATAAGACAATTCTTGTGACACTGGACTGCACCCCGACCGACCGGGCGATCATCGATCACGTCAAACTTCTTGCGGGAGCGATGCAAAGCCGCGTTGTATTGCTTCACGTGGCGAGCGGAGCGCCGGCCCAGTATCACGGCCCGAACGCGGCGGGCCAGGAAGTCGAGGAAAGCCGGGGTTATTTGGACCGCGTCCAGGCCGAGTTTGTTTCCGCCGGCATCGTGGCCGAGTCGGAACTGGCCTGCGGCGAACCGGTGAAGGAGATCGTCAACTGGGTCCAGAGGAAGAGGCCCGACCTGGTGGCGATGAGCACGCACGGCCACCACTTTGTCGCGGATCTTGTCCTGGGGACGACGGCCATCCGGGTGCAACACAGCATCAGCGTGCCAATGCTGCTCTTGCGGGCAAAGTAAGAGCGGCGTTATGAAACCTGTCGATATCCAGGCCATCGGCGAGGAACTGGCCGTGAAATGGGAAGATGGAAGCGAAAGTTTCATCGCGCTGGAAAAGATGCGCCGGCACTGTCCCTGTGCCGGGTGCAAAGGGGAGGTGGATGTCATGGGCAATGTCTGCAAGAACCCGGATCGCCCGTTATCGGCCGAGGCCTTCCGGCTGGTCCGCGTGGTGCCGGTGGGCGGGTATGCCGTGCAGCCGGTTTGGGCGGACGGCCACGCGTCGGGGATTTATTCGTTTGATTATCTGAAGCGGATCGCGGGGTGAGCCAGTAACGGCGGTTTTACTCGACGACGGGGGAAGAAAAGCGGAAAACCGCCGCGGGGGGCGGCGGTTTTCGCGGGAGTGAATTCAGCTTTGCTGATCGGGCATCGATTTAGTCGCCGCTCTTGCTCCAGTCCCACGGCTTGCCGGTGTCCCAGAAAGACCAATCGGGCATTTTGTCCCGAGCCACGGGAGACTTGAGGAAGTTGCTCTGGGTTTCCTGATAGTCCGAATCCTGCACGATGGTCGGCGTGATGAAGACAATCAGGTTTGATTTTATGCGCTGCTTGTAGTCGCTGCGAAAGGCGTAGCCCAGAACCGGGATATCGCCCAGTAAGGGCACCTTGGTGTTCTGGGTGGTGAGATCGTCCGAAACGAGACCGCCCAGCACCAAGGTGTTCCCGCTGGGAATCATGACGCGTGTCTCGATTCTTCGAAGGTCGTATTCATCCGCCTGGAACAACTGGCCCTCAATGGTTTTGGAGATCGTATCCGCGTACCTCGACACTTCCGGGACCACCTTGAGATTGATGAAGCTGTTGGCGGAGATGCGCGGGGTCACGTCCAGGATAATGCCCAGGTTGGTATAGGTGATCGTGGAGCCGCCGGTTGTGTTTGCCGTGCCTGCGGTGACGTTGATGATCGGAGTGGCGCGGACGACTTCGAGGTGCGCTGTTTCATTGTCCAACGTGACGGCTCGGGGCTCGGAGATCACCTTGGCGTCGGAATTCTGGTTCAGGAACGAGACGACGGCACTGAGGCCGTCGGCGTTCAGGAATGCGGTTGAGGGGCTGAAGAAGCTGCCTTTGGCCAGGCTGCCAATCAATTGGGGATTGGAAAGCAGGCCGCCGATGATGCCCTGGTTCGCCGGAATCGCCGTTGTCCCTAGGCTAGGATTTGCTGGAATCGCCGGTTGCGCTGGGATGCCTGGCAGGGCGTTATTACCCATGGTGACGTGTTGAGCCTGCAAGGTTCCCGCCCAGTTGACGCCCTTCGCCGTGCTGGGGCTTACGGAGGTTTCCAGCAATCGCGCTTCGATGAGCACTTGTTTGGTTTGCGTATCGAGGCGTGCGACCAGTTGATCGACTGCGTCCAATTCCCTTTCCGTGGCCAGCACCACCAATTGGCTGGTGCGCACGTCGCCCATCGCCTTGCTGCGCTTGTCGATCAGGGTCGTCTGCACGGCTTCGAGAAGATTGCTTGGGCTGGCGTATTTGAGCTGGATGATCCTCGACTGCAGGGGATCGGGAGCCGCGGGATCCTTGATGGTCACGCGGGAGATTTTTGTTCTGGGATCATCCACCAACTCCAGGCCATAATTATTGATGAGCGCAGTCAATGCCTGTTCAGCGGTGATGTTTTCCCAGCGGATCGAGACGGTGGGTTGGGGGATGGGTTTGCCATCCGGACCCATTTGGCCGTAGGAGAGTTTCGGGTCGAGCATGTAGTTTATGTTGGCCTGTCTCGCCAGGTTCTTGATGGCATCCGTCAGGGGCACGTCATCCATGACGATTAACGGGATGATCGGGGCGCCAGTCGCATCTGCCACGGTGTTGGTGTCCGTCGCGGCCTGGACCGGGGCAGTGGTTGAAATGGCGTCGGCGCTCTGGGTGGCGGAAGCCGTTGCCGGGATTGCAGCGTTCGTCGAAGCGGCGCCGGAATCTGCGGCCGCAACGACAGCGCTCGCATCGGTTGTGGCGGCGTTGGTCGATGTCGCGGCAGCGTCCGTGGCGGCTAGCGCATAGTTTTGGGCTGACACCGCCCCACTACCGGCGAGAAGCCCGCTGAACATCATGATGATGATTTTAGCTTTCATGTTTTTGCTCTTGTTCCTGTGTTGCCCTAAAAGGGTGAATCACTTTCCGGGGGCATGTTCAGCAACCGAGGTGCCAAGGTCGGGAGGGAAAGCATTTTTGGATTTTAGTAAAAAAACCAACTAACGGAGAAAGGGTGTTGTCCATCATTGGGACAACCAACACTCTGTGGCGCCTTCGTGCCCGTTGCACGACAGGTCAGTGAGTGTTTTCAGGGCATCAGTCGCGGATGTGCAGTTCCCGGCGTTCGCCGCCGACGACCTCAACGACAGCCGATTCTCCCTTGATTTCAATGCAGTGGATTCGCACGCGACCGACGACGGTATTGACCTCATTGGTTTCGCCTTCAGCCAGGGTGCGGCCATTGATCATCGCCAGTTTATGATCGGCAGTGCCGCCGATGCCGTTTAGAACAAGTGCCTCGGCCGCTGCGGAAGGGGATTGTTTGAGAGCCGTTGTGTCGGCGGCATGAAAGGAATTGGGGA
>JBEKFT010000352.1:0-3052 GCA_050013175.1 Verrucomicrobiota bacterium | reverse complement strand
CGAACCGCCTGATGCGAATCGCTGCCCATCCGATTGGGGCGTCACTGTGCCTAGCGCTGGGGTACATGGTCCTGTGCAGCGCGTATATCATCCTCTCGGGTCGGGTCGTGGAGGGCGCGGCATGGTCCATTGAACAGTTGCACAATCTGGAGCTGCTGAAGGGACTGGCGTTTGTGCTGGTCACAGGTGCGGCGTATTTTTGGTTCGCCTCCCACCTGCTGAAGCGGATCGCCGCCCAGCGACAGCATCTCGCTCTGATCTTTCAGGGTGTGTCAGATTGTCTCTTCCTCCTCCAGGTCGAAGCCGACGGCTGCTGCCGATTCCTCTGCGTCAACACCTCCTTTCTGAAGGTGACCGGCCTCACCAGGGAACAAGTGGATGGCAAACGGATCGAGGAAGTCTTGCCGGAAGCTTCCCTTGCTTTGGCGAAGGATAAATATCAGGAGGCGATTCGAGGGCGCAAAACCGTAAGCTGGGAGGAAAGCGTCAGCTACCCCGCAGGCAGGCGCGTGGGCGAGGTGACCGTGACGCCGTTGGCCGACAAGAAAGGAACGATCGATCAGCTTGCCGGCGTGGTCCGTGACATCACCGAGCGCACGCTGGCCGGGCAAAGACGCGAGGCCTACGGCCGCAAACTTCAGGTGCTTTCCCGCCGGCTGGTGGAGGCGCAGGAGACCGAACGCAGGAACATCGCGCGCGAGCTCCACGACGAAATCGGCCAAGCCCTCACCGTCATGCAATTGAACGTGCAAGCGATGTTGCAGTCACCCGGCGCCGACGCCTTGGTGCCGCGTTTGACCGAGAGCCTCGAGGTGGTTGATCGCGTGCTGGAACAAGTGCATGACATCTCGTTAAACTTGCGCCCGTCCATGCTGGACGATCTGGGATTGGAACCGGCGTTGCGGTGGTATACGAACCGGCAGGCAGCGCTGGCCGGTTTGCAGGCCGAGTTCGCGGCGGACCCGTTGGAGCACCGGCTCGATCCGATCATCGAGACCGAGTGTTTCCGCATCGCCCAGGAAGCGCTGACAAACGTAGTGCGCCATGCCCGGGCCCGTACCGTGACCGTGGAACTGCACACCCAGGATGGACGCCTCCACCTGGGCGTGCGCGATGACGGCGTTGGGTTTGACGCAGCCCCGATCCGGGAGCAAGCCGTGCGCGGTGCCAGCCTGGGTTTGTTGAGCATGGAAGAGCGGGCGGCGCTGGCGGGTGGCGGGCTGGAATTCAAGTCCACCCCAGGACAAGGCACCGATGTCCAGGCCTGGTTCCCTTTGAAGTGGCAGACATCGCCCTCCGAATCCAAAACCCCATGAACAACCCCGTCAAACGCGTTCGCGTCCTGCTGGCCGATGACCATACACTCGTGCGCGCAGGCATTCGCGCCTTGCTGGAAAAATTGCCGGAGGTGGAAGTGGTGGGCGAGGCCGGCGACGGCCGCGAGGTTCTGAATCTGGTCGGGACGCGCCGGCCGGATGTGGTTTTGATGGATATCGCCATGCCCGGTCTGAATGGCCTGGAAGCGGCGGCGCGCGTGGCCAAAGAATTCCCGGACGTGCGGGTCATCATCCTTTCCATGCACCACAACGAAGAATATGTCTGGCGGGCGCTCAATGCGGGCGTGGCGGGCTACCTGCTCAAAAAAGCGGCGACGGCCGAACTAGCAACCGCCCTGCAACGCGTGGCGCACGGAGAGATCTATCTCAGCCAGGAAATCTCCTCCCGGCTGCCCAAGAGCTTCCCTTTGGGTGGGATGGCGAACCGGAAAAGCCCGTTCGAACAGTTGACTGGCCGGCAGCGCGAGATTCTTCAACTGATTGCCGAAGGCCAGAACACCAAAGGCATCGGCGAAATCCTGAAGGTCAGCCCCAAGACCGTCGAATACCATCGCATGAAGTTGATGGACTGCCTGAACGTTCATGATGTTCCGGGACTGGTGCGATTCGCTTTGCGGGTAGGACTGATTCCGCAGGAAAGCTGACCGGCGGCTATTTATCGCGTGCGATAGAAGCGCTTCGGAAAACCCGCCGCGTTCGTGTCGGTAAAATCCAATGAACCGCCCGCCGGGATCATCACCGTGCCGATGATTGTCCAGGTCTTGAAATCCTGCGTCGCCAGGATTTCGTGCGTTTGGCCGATCTGGCCTGTCACCGTCAGAACGACCAGCCCGGCGGGCGCGGTGCGAATCTGCAGTCTGGCGAGCGTGGTTGGCACTGTATAGCTGATTTCACTCGAGTAGTCGCTCTCCAGCCCGAGGATATTATACGCCGTGAGTGCAAAGTAATAAGTTGCGCCTTCGACGAGGCCGGAAATGGTTGCCTTCGTTGTATTGCCGAGATTGATCGTATTGGTGTAGGTGCGACTCGCCACACCATAGTACGCGTTGTAGCCGACAACGTTGGTGTCGGGGCTTCGGTTCCAGGCCAGAGTGACGCTTTGCCCGGCTTGAACGGGATTGTGGAGCAGGGCGAAGAACAAGATTCCTGCGAGAACTCGCGTGAGTCCCATGATTCGCGAAGACCAACCCGAAGCCGCGGCGCTGAGAGCCACTTTCTGTTTGGAGATCGTTGGCATAAGTACCGTTAGATCCCACCGGGTGCGCCCGCGACTAGGGCGTTCCTTGCCGCCACTGGGAAAACCCTTGGATTCAGTTCGGAAGCGTGAGCGTGGGACCGCTGACAGGTTGAATGGGCGAGCCGCTCGAGGGTCCCCGGCGCAAACGTGCCGTTGCCGCGCCGGGATTCAATTCGCAGTCTCC
Organism: Verrucomicrobiota bacterium; assembly: GCA_050013175.1. Classification (GTDB taxonomy): domain Bacteria; phylum Verrucomicrobiota; class Verrucomicrobiia; order Limisphaerales; family BOG-1460; genus BOG-1460. Next base: position 294 of record JBEKFT010000352.1, on the reverse strand, counting down.
CTGGGTAGGGTAACACCCCATAGCACCGGCAAAGTTTCCCCGTGCATAATGGTGATGTGAAATGGAACACTCTTCCAAGATCAAGAGTCGGCCGTTCCAATGCATCACCAACTATGAAACACAACCAAAACCACGACAACGCCCCGAGCGCCGGCCTTCCACTGCAGCCAGTACGCTTTGAATTCACTCATCCGACAGCCGCCACCGTTTCGGTCGCGGGCACATTCAACGACTGGCACCCCACCACCAAATCCATGCATCCCTTGGGAAACGGTCATTGGCTGAAGGAGACGG
>JBEKFT010000351.1:0-3072 GCA_050013175.1 Verrucomicrobiota bacterium | reverse complement strand
GTACGTCCGCCTCACGGGCGCGCGGTCGGCGCGGCTCGCGCTGTCCTTTTACCCGGCTCCGGACATTCCCGAGCGCAACCTGTTTGTGTCCCCGCCGATTCTGCGGCGGCAGGTGTTCGAGCTGCGGTCCGGCTCCCTGGGGGGGTATCTGCTTGTGTATCTGCTCAACCACGGTTACGCGCCGGAAATCATCCTCTGGCACGGGGAACATCCCGAGGTTCCGATCCATTGCTTTTATGACAAACCCGGGGCGCCGGAGGAGGAACGGCACGATGCCACCCTCGTGTTTCACCGGATTCATGGCGACAAGTTTCTCCGCATGATGGCCTCGAGCCGCGGCGTGGCCTGCACCGCGGGATTCGAGTCGGTGTGCGAAGCCGTCTATTTTGGCAAGCCCCTGCTCATGGTGCCAGTGGAGAACCATCTGGAGCAATACCTGAATGCTTGCGATGCCGAGCAGGCGGGCCTGGCCGTTCGTGACACCGCATTCCGTTTGTCGCGCCTTCTGGCGCCGGTGAACGCCAGCGCCGTGTCGCGATTCCGGTTGTGGGTGGACGAGGCGGAGGCCCGGGCGATGCGCGCGGTCGAGCAGACTGCCTTCCAGGGTCGATCGCGCGGATCCGGCCCTGCGGGCGAAGCTGCCCGCCCGGACGGCATTGCGAAGCCGGAGGGGGCCGGGCATTCCACGCTGTGACAGGTATTTAACACAAACGCCGCGCAATGGTAACGCGGGAAGGGCACGCTGGACAGCCATGAAACCAAAAGTACTGGTGGTGGACGACGAAACGGATTACGTCCAACTGACCGAATACAATCTCTCGCGGCAGGGATTCGAGGTTTACACAGCGTTCAACGGAGTGGAGGCGTTGCACCAGGCCCGGCGTCTGCTGCCGGATGTCATCCTGCTCGATCTGATGTTGCCGGACATCGACGGCGCGTCAGTGTGCGAAATCCTGCGTTCGCAACCCTCGACGGCCGACGTTCCGGTCATCGTGGTCAGCGCCCTGGACGGGATGGTGATTCGCGGCCGGAGCACGGAAGTCGGCGTGAAGAGTTACTTCAAGAAGCCCGTGGACCTGAAGGCCCTGGGGGACTGCATGCGCGCCGTCTGCGAGCAGCAGCAGGAGTTGCTCAAGTCGCGGATGAGGGGTGAAACCGACGAGGACCGCTGAAAGGCGTCCTCGAGCCGCTCAGACTCCCGCTTCCGGAAATCGTTCACGAATGCGGCGACAAAGCCGTTCTTCGTCGTCAGGCTGCAATCGCCGTCGCGTGACGAGGCGTCGCACGGCATCGAGCAACTCGAGCCAATCCTCGAGCGGCGGTTCCGCCAGGGGTTGCCATTGATCGAACCGTTTCCCGCGGATGTAGAAGCGCCAGTCGCGGCTGATCCGTTGTGCATAAACCTGAATCTTCAGGCCTTCTTCAGTCCTGCGCTTCCAACGGATCTCGGCTTTGGGCATTGGGTCGGGTTGCAGGTCGGGGGTTGCAGGATTCAAACCGTCACCGGCGTGGGTTCACACGAACCGCAACCCCCCGGCTTTGTACCTCGAATTCATGCGGGCAAATCCACGCCGGCCACCGCCATGGCGGCGATGCCTTCTTCGCGGCCGATGAAGCCCATGTGTTCGTTGGTGGTGGCTTTGATGCCGACGCGATCGGGGCTGACACCAAGAGCCTCCGCGATGCGGTTTTTCATCTCGTGGATGTGCGGGTTGATCGTGGGAGCTTCAGCGACCAGGGTTGAATCCACATTGACGATCCGCCCCTGCCGGGACGCGACCTGGCGCGCGGCTTCCTCCAAAAAGATGCGGCTGGGGGCGCCTTTCCAGCGCGGGTCGGTGTTTGGAAAAAAGTGGCCGATGTCCCCCTCGCCGAGCGCTCCGAGGATGGCGTCACAAACGGCGTGCATCAAAACATCCGCATCGGAATGTCCGTCGAGTCCTTTGGAATGCGGAATGGTGACGCCGCCCAAAACGAGTTTGCGCCCCGGCACCAGGGCGTGGACGTCATAACCAATGCCAACGCGAACCATGGCCGGAGACTAGGGGATCGTGGAAAATTGACCAAGCATTTTATCGCCCGGAACAGGCTCCCGGGTGGAACGCCGGATTCATCCGGCAGGCGGCCACACGGCCTGTGTCGCTGCGGATGAATCCGGCGTTCCGGTGAGGGTGTCAAGCCGCTTACCCGCTGGGTAGTGGTACAGTTTGAAAGTTGTTGTTAAACAATGGCGTCATGGGCATAGTGCCGGAATGCCGGACCAGACACAACCGGACAATTCTGAAAGCTTCTACTGCCGCTGTGTTTCCACGGTCGAAAAGGTGGCATTAAAATCACTCGCCACGGGCAATTTTGCATGGTTTGTGCTTCTTGCGATTGCGCTTGCGTGTTTATGGAAACTGGATCATGCCGACCTGAAGGAAGTCCTTTTGAAGGTACTTGTGACGTATGGTTGGCTGGGTTACGTTGTGGCCGCCGTAACGATATTTGTATGCATTCGGATTCTTCGATGGCGTGAGCGTTTTTATCAGCAAGAGATGGGTCGAATCGCCGATGTAAGAAACCGATTGATGCAGGGAAAGCTTGAACTGCCACTAAAATCATCTGTCGAAGGAAGCGAAAGAAAATGAAAACTCTTCTTTTGATGTGCCTAATAGCCCTCCTTCTGGGTTTGCCGCTATATTTGCTATATTGGAACCTGTTTCGACCAGTTCTGCTTCAGAGGTTAAAATATCGCCTGTTCCAGTGCCGAGATGAATTACGGCTGCTTTTAATAAGCGGAGACATTGGGGAGAAAGAAAAAGCATATCCCCTAGTCGAGTCAATCTGCAACAAGAGCATCTCCAGGCTGGATGATGTGGACCTTTCCGTTCTGTTTTCGTGGAAAGTAGATAAACGCGTATTGATGGAAGCGCAACGCGACTTGACCCTGATTTTCAATTCTGGGGCAGACGTGAGGCACCAATTTATTCATATTATTGCGACTGTCTTTGGGGCAGCATGCGCTAATTCTCCGGGAATTTTACTGATGCTGTCTCCATTCGTTGTTTTTTCCGTTACGGCGCTGTGGTT
>JBEKFT010000350.1:0-3080 GCA_050013175.1 Verrucomicrobiota bacterium | reverse complement strand
TTGAAGCGTTGTGCGGCGAAAGAAGCGCGGGTCCACAACGCTCCCCCAAAACCAGTCCTTGCCCTGAAATTTTCCGGGAATTTCTCGCGGAGTTCGCGCCAGCGGCGGAGAATGTCCTGTTGAAAAGTGTCCAGTTCGGCCAAGGGTGGCGGCGGTCCCAGAAACTTCAGCGACCACTCGCAGGTCAGCTCTCCGGCAGCCGCGTCCGGAATTTCGGGATGTTTCTCCGCAACGTCCTGATACAAGCCCAGCGCTTCCTGAAGTTTGGCCACGGCGGTTGTCGTATCGCCCGACGATTGGAGAATCTCAGCCAGTGCTTCAATCGCGTCGGCCCGAGCCAGTTCGGTTTTCGCGTTTCGCAAATCCGGCGGCAGGCCGGCGAAATAGTCCACCGTCTTGGCGTCCACCTGCTTCAGAAGCGACAAACGCCCATAATCCTTCAAAGCGGGTTGCAGGTCCTGGATCATGAAAGCGACCAAACCCTCGGCCTGACTGCGCGCCGCATCGGCTTGCAGGCGCAGTTTGGTTTCATTGGCCTGGGCCTCGACAGCCAGCGCTTTCGCAGCCAGCGCCTCGCGTTTGGCGTGCGTGGCCCGGATCGCTTGCGAAGTGCTGGCGATGATGCCGAGCAACAACGCGGCGGCGATGGCGACGCCGGCGGCAAAAGCGAGTTTGTTGCGGCGAACCAGCTTTTGAAAGCGATAGGCCGAACTCGGCGGACGCGCGACAACGGTTTCATTGTTCAGGTGCCGCTTGAGATCCATCGCCAGCCCGTTGGCCGTGTCGTAACGCCGCGTCCGATCCTTCTCCAAACACTTCATCACGATCCAGTCCAGATCGCCCTGGAGCTGGTGCATCAGCTTCGACTTGTCCGCCGAGCGTCGCTTCGCCGTCGTCGTCAAGTCCTCGCCCTTCAGTGTCGCAAACCGTGTGCTCGGCCGGACCGGCTCCTTCTCCCGGATCGTCTTGCGCATCTGGTCGATGCCCGAGGCCATCAGTTCGTTCGCGTCGAACGGCGTGCTGCCGGCCAGCAACTCGTACAGCAACACGCCCAGGCTGTAGATGTCGCTGCGAGTGTCGATGTCCAAGCCGCTCATCTCCGCCTGTTCCGGGCTCATGTAGGCCGGCGTGCCGATGAACTGGTGCAGTTGCGTGTAAACGGTCGCGTCGGTCAATCGGCCTTCCGTCGCCTTGGCAATGCCAAAATCAATCACCTTCGGCACCGGCACACCGTCATGCAGCGTCACGAGGATGTTCGAGGGCTTGATGTCGCGGTGGATGATTCCTTTCTGGTGCGCATGCTGGATCGCCTGGCAGATCTTGATGAACAGGTCGAGCCGTTCCCGGGTGCTGAGCTGGTTCTGGTCGCAATAATCGGTAATGCGGATGCCGCGCACCAGTTCCATGACAAAGAAAGGACGTCCTGTTTCGGTGGTGCCGGCATCGAGCACCTTGGCGATGTTCGGATGATCCATCATCGCCAGTGCCTGACGCTCCGCCTCAAACCGGGCGACGACCGCCTTGGTGTCCATGCCCAGCTTGATGACCTTGAGCGCTACCCTGCGGCGCACCGGGACGGTCTGTTCGGCGACATAGACCACACCACAGCCGCCCTCACCGAGTCGCTCCATCAATTTGTAGCGGCCGAGGGTCTGGCCAACGGCTTCATCGGGCGCGTCCGGCAGATCGAGCTTCATCGTCGCCTTGGCGGCGGGCGCATCCGTGGGCAGCGATTCATCGGGTCCGTCGTGGGCGGCGAGCAGCGCGTCGAGGCGCCGGCGCAAGGCGGGGTCACCGCCGCATTCGCGGTCCAACCATCCCGCGCGCTCGGCGGCGGGTTTCGTCAGCGCGATCGCAAACAGCGCTTCCTCTCGTTGTTGGGGTGATGGCATGGTGGATTGGGATTCGCTCATTCAAGCCTACATGCGCATTCGCCCGACAAAAAGTATGAATAAATGTTTAATATACTTTTTACGGCTGGTTTGCGCATGATAAGGGTGAAGCCTATGAGCGAGTCCGAATTCAAATTCTACTGTTCGCACTGTGACCAGCCGTTAAAGTGCGACCCATGCCACGCCGGACGGCAGATTCAATGTCCCGCCTGCCAGCATCTCATCCGCATCCCCAATCCGCCACCGGGCACCGGTTTCACCCAGGTGCAGCCGGAATCAGGACGCACATGGGACACACATCCACCGAAGGGCAGCAAAGCCTGATTTGTCCGGGGAATCGAATATCAGCCCGGCACCGAACTGCGCATCTCGACCGAGAGCCAGGCGCGCGCGTAGGCCCGCCACTGCTTGGCCGTGGGCACGGCGATGCCGAGCGCGGCGGCGGCTTCCTCGAAATTCATGCCGACGAAGTAACGCAACTTCACCAGTTCCGCCTTGCGCGGATCAACGGCGGCGAATTTCTCCAAGGCTTCGTTCACGGCGAGCAACTGATCGTCATCCGCAACCGGAGAAGAAATTTCTAGTCCGTCCAGGTCAACGGCCTCGACGCCTGCGCCCCGTTTTGCCGCCAGCCGCCGCCGGGCGTGCTCGATCAGGATGCGGCGCATCGCCTCAGCTGCCGCGCCGAAGAAGTGGGCGCGATTTTGAAACGACGGTGCGTCACTGCCGCCCAGTCGCATCCAGGCTTCGTGGACGAGAGCGGTCGGTTGAAGGGTGTGACCGGCGGCTTCGTTGGCCATCTTTTGCGCCGCCAAGCGTCGGAGTTCGTCGTAAACCATGGGGAGTAATTCCTCGGCGGCCTTGGAATCTCCCCGTTCCACCCGTTCCAAGATACGCGTGAACTCGTTCACACCACCAGAATAGAGGGGCGGCGAATGGCGACAACCCCAAAAGAACTGAAGTTTAACCGAAACTGCTTGGTAATGGCGCATCTGTGGCGGCGGCACCCGTTCACCGCGCAGGCCCTCAGCCGCATACGTAAGGGTTGCCATAACAGAGGTCGGTTACTCAGGCTTTAAGTCCTCGCGCTCGCCGCCACTGGGTTTCCGCCAAGCCTCTGCCAGACGCCACTCTGACGAGCTATTCTCTTTAACGAACCTGTAGCCGTAGCGGGCTGAATCTCCTTCC
>JBEKFT010000349.1:0-3090 GCA_050013175.1 Verrucomicrobiota bacterium | reverse complement strand
GTGGACAGCGAGCAATTGAGGGTTTACTTCCCGTATCAACCGGTGCTCGACGGCATGTTCCGGATTTACCAGAGCATCTTCGGTTTGAAATTCGAGCGCATCGAACCGCCTTACAAGTGGATCGGCGACCTGCAGCTTTACGCGGTGTCCGACGCCTCGACCGGCGAGCCCCTCGGACTGTTCTATCTCGACATGTTCCCGCGCGAGGGCAAATACAACCACTTCGCGGAATTTGGCATCATCGATGGCAAACGGCTGTCCGACGGCAGATACCAGCGGCCGGTGGTCGCGCTGGTCTGCAATTTCCCGGCTCCGACCGGGGATCATCCCTCCCTGATGTCGCACGACGACGTCACGACGATTTTTCACGAGTTCGGTCACGCGATGCATGCGATTCTGACCCGCGCGAAATACTCCCGTTTCTCGGGCACGAGCGTGCCGCAGGATTTCGTCGAGGCGCCGTCGCAGATGCTCGAGAACTGGACCTGGGACAAGAGGGTGCTGGACAGTTTTGCTGCGGATTATCGCGACCCGTCGAAAAAAATACCGGCGGAAATCCTGGCACAATTGAAGGCGTCCCGGCTTGCCACCGAGGGCACCTTTTACCGGCGCCAGCTCGGCTTTGGCCTGACGGATCTGACACTGCACACGGAAATCCATGACGACAACGCCGGGGAAGTGCTCCCGCTTTCCAACAGAACCGTGGGCGAAGTGTTCCTGCCCGTGCCGGAGAACACGGCGTTCGTGGCTTACTTCGGCCATATCATCGGCTACGGCGCCGGCTATTACGGCTATGCCTGGGCGGATGCGATCGCGGCCGACATGGCAACCGTCTTCGAGAATTCGCCCGACGGCTACTTCGACAGGCAGGCGGGCCTGCGGCTGCGCAAGGAAATCTACGAGGTGGGCGATTCGCGGGACGTGAATGTTTCGATCGAGAAATTCCTTGGCCGGCCGCGCTCGATCGAGCCGTTTCTCAAGAAGATCGGCGTGAAATGAACTGCCTCGACCGACAACACCCGCCCCCCTGACTGAATGGTTGAAGTTGAAGCCAACAAAGCAAAAAACCTGCTGACGATCAGGTTTTCGGGGGATGTTGTGCCGGAGGAAACCCAGCGCAGCACGGGAAGACTCAAGGCGCTCGTGGCCGAGCTCAAGCCCGGCTTTCGGCTGCTCACCGATTTGCGTGGGCTGGCAACCATGGATAGGGCCTGCCTCCCGGATGTGAAGAGCAATATGGATTTGTGCAACCAGAAAGGGATCTCGAAAGTCGTCAGGATCATCCCGGACCCCGAGAAGGATATCGGCTTCAATATCCTGTCGCTGTTCCACTATCGCCACGGCATTCCCATCATCACGTGCGAAACCGCGGCCGAAGCGATGAAGGCGCTGTCGGGCTAAGTCATTCGTTGCGGCGATTGACCCGCGTGAGATGGAACCGTTTTTCCAGTCTGGACACCCAGTGCACCGTGCCGTAAACGCAGAAACCCATTTCTATGCGCCCCGAGCCGAAGTCCGCCGCTGACCGCTGGCCGTCCCAGATCAAATTCATCGTGGGGAATGAGGCCTGCGAGCGGTTCAGTTATTACGGCATGAGGAGCATCCTGGCCGGATACATCACCGGCGAGGTGCTCAAAGGGGGGCTCGGCAAGGATGCGGATACGGCGACAAGCATCATTCACTTCTTTGTCTTCGCGAATTATTTCATGCCGCTTTTCGGCGCGTGGCTGTCGGACAGGATCATCGGCCGCTATCACACCATCCTGTGGGTGTCGTTGTTCTACTGCGCCGGACACGGCGTGCTGGCGTGCAGCGATTTTGCCGGCGGGGTCCACGGAAAAATGATCTGCCTCTACGCGGGGCTGGCGCTGATTGCCTTCGGCTCTGGTGGCATCAAACCCTGTGTGTCGGCGTTCATGGGCGATCAGTTCAAACCGGAGCAATCACACCTGTTGCAGAAAGCCTATGGCGCATTCTACTGGTCGATCAACCTAGGTTCGTTTTTTTCATTCCTGGTCATACCCTGGATCAAGGATCGCCATGGCTACAGCCTTGCGTTCGCGGTGCCGGGCATCCTGATGGGCATCGCAACGTTGATCTTCTGGCTCGGGACCAAGCGCTACGTTCGTGTGCCACCTTCGCGCGAAGCAAAAACGGCGGGATTTGTTCCGGTGTTCCTGGCCGCCTGCAGGAATCAGCCCGGCATCGCCCTGGCCCCATTGCTCACCCTTCTGACGACCCTCGGAATGCCGCTTCTCGTGATGGTGGCGTTGACGTCCGTGGCGCTGAAAGAGCAGATGACGCCCGTTGCGCGCGCTGTCGCATGGAGCGGTTTGACGTTGGCCGCGATCTGGTATGTGGCAATCGTGACAATGAGTCTCCTGAACAAATCCGAACTGGGAGATGCCTTCTGGCAGGGGGCGCGGAACTGCCATGGTGAACGAGAAATTGCCGCCGCACGGTCTGTCATTCCGATTTTGTTTGTTTTCGCGCTCATTCCGGTCTTCTTCTCCCTCTTCGACCAAAGCAATTCAACGTGGGTTTTGCAGGGAGAAAAAATGGCGCCGTTCAGGTTGTTCGGTTTTAGCATCGGCGCGGAAGAGATGCAGTCAGCCAACCCCGCATTGGTGATGATTTTGGTCCCCTTGCTCACACTGGGGATTTATCCCCGGATCGGGCGATTCGCTTCTCCGCTCAGGCGAATGTCCTTGGGGATGTTTCTGGCCGCGCTCTCCTATGTGGTCGTGGCTCTGCTCCAGGCTCAAATCGAGGCTGGAGTGCAAACCAGTGTCCTATGGCAGATCGTCCCCTACGTCGTTCTGACAACCGCGGAAGTATTGGTGTCCACGACCGGCCTTGAATTCGCCTTTCGCGAAGCAGCGCCGGAAATGAAGAGCACCATCATGAGTTTATGGCTGGTGACCATCGCTTTGGGCGACTTGCTGGTGGTGGGGATCACAAAGGTCTTCTCCGCTTCCGGTCCAAAAGCACATGCAGGCTCCGTCAGCACCTCCCGTTTTTTCCTGTATGCAGGCCTGACCTTCATCGTCGCAATCCTCTTCAGCCTCGTCGCGGCGCGTTACCGCTACC
>JBEKFT010000348.1:0-3101 GCA_050013175.1 Verrucomicrobiota bacterium | reverse complement strand
CTCGAGACGGCGTTGACCGTCAAGCAGGCACAGGGGCATGACTTGGCGCGATAGCGTCCTGGACTGCGGTCCCGCCTCGGCGGGACCGCTTTTGAAAAGCGTGAAGAGCGGTTTTGGAAGGGCTGTAAGCCGAATTTTGTCTTCCCCGAAACTTTTCGGGGGAGAGGATCATTTGTCTCAGCAGCCAGTACCCGGAACTCGTTTCGCGTTGCGAAACATGGAGCGGGCAGCTCCGGAGTCCCCTATTTGGCCTTGCACCCGATGGGGTTTTCCGTGCCTCCGCGCTTGCGCTTGGAGCGGTGGGCTCTTACCCCGCCTTTTCACCCTTGCCCCTCCGAAATTTCAAATTTGAAATTTGAGATCTCAGAGCGGCGGTTTGTTTTCTGTGGCACTTTCCGTCGGGACGCCTCGCGGCGTCTTCTCCCGCGTGTATCTCAAAGAGCCCGCAAACTCACCCGCTTCCACCGTGTTGCGGCGGGGCGGGCGTTCGCGGCTGCAAGTTACGCGGCATCGCGCCCTCTGGTGTTCGGACTTTCCTCCCCGCTCTCTCAACGAGCGCGGAGCGATCCTCCGCCCTTCCAAAACCAGGGAAACAGTATCCGCGAATCCGCCCGCTGGCAAGGGGACCGGGAGAAGTTTTGGAGTTGGGGAGTTTAAGAGTTTGAGAGTTGGGGAGATGGGAGGATGGAGGATGCGATTGATGTGGGAGCCCGATTTCGCGGAGGCGCACAGCAACCTCGCTTTCGCTTTGGGCCGCAAGGGATTTTTTGACGAGGCGATCGTGCAGTATCAGGAGGCTGTCGGGTTGAATCCGAATTCCGCTGAGATTCGCTATAATCTGGGGAATGCACTCGTCAGAAGAAGTCGTTTGGACGAAGCAATCGTTCAGTTTTACGAAGTGATCAGACTGCGGCCGGACCACGTTGATGCCCATAACAACCTGGGGGTCGCGTTGACGGGAATGGGGCGGCTCGATGAGGCGATCGGCCAGTTTCAGGAAGTCCTGAGGCTCGCGCCGGACAATGCCGAAGCGCGCAAGAACCTCATGATTGCCATCCGCAGAAAGGGTGCGCTGGAGAAAAGATCATTTGATCTGAAAGGACCTTGAGGTGGCGGCCCAGCCCGCCGGCACCGCCCAAACCCGGGAAGAATCAATCCACGGCGGCCAGGTCCATGTCGCGGGTGTAGTAAAGAATGCGTCCGCAATTGATGCACGTGACCAGTTCCTGCTGGGCCTGGCAGGTCACAAGGACCTGGGGCGGCAAGCGCATGTGGCACCCGCCGCACACGCCGTGCTGCACGCCCACCACCGCGTTGTCACCCTTGCTGCGCGCCAGACGCTCGTAGCGATCCCGCGCGGCATCTTCGACCGCAGTCGAGAGTTCCTGACGGTTGGCCTCCAGCTCGGCGAGTTCCTTCTGCAGGGCCTGTTCCCGCGTCCCCAGTTGGGCGATCTGATCGTCCGCCAGCGATTTGCCCTCGTTGAGCGCTTTGGTCAGCGCAGCCACGTCCTTCTGCGTGGCTTCAGCCTGCTCCATGAATTCGATTTCCTGGTTTTCGATCTTGAAAATGGCTTCCTTGCACAAATCAATTTCATGGGCGAGCGCGCGATATTCCTCGTTCTTTCGCGTCTGGAGCTGCTGATTGGAGTACCGCTCGATCAACTGCTTCTTGGCTTCCACTTCGAGTTCGAGGTCCTTGCGGCCCGACTCGATTTCCTTGACCCGATGCCGGGCCTGTTCCAGTTCCGCTTGTGTCTCGGCGGTCTTGGTCTTCAACCCGTTGCGCTCCGGTTCGATGTGCGCCAGCCCGGTTTGAACGCGGTGGATCTGTTTGTCCCGATCCTGGAGGATCAGCAACTTCTCAATCGTCTCAAGCATTTCGTCCTGAACTTTCTCGGCTTCAATGATCTGAAATGGTATCCACGCGATCCATGCAAGTCAATGCACGGAAAGCAAAAATGCTCCATCCAACCGCAGACTCCAGGCCCGGCGAACCATTGCGTCCACGGATCCACGCCGGGGTCGGAGCCGGGCGAGGGTTGAGAAAACTATTTCTCGGCCCTGAAGGCGCTGTAACTGTGCGGAAGGAGATGAACGGTGAACGAGGTCAGTTCCTCGGAAGGGCCGCCCCGTCCCCGGCCGTACCCCGGCCATTCCGATTGGCCCGAGAGGATCTCCCCCGAAACCAGATTGCGCAGCCTGACCGCTTTGCCTGCGACAGAGACACGCACATCGGCCTCCGTCGGCAGGAACGACTCGACGACACATGTGTTGTTGTCGTAGGCAAACAGGGAGACCTGGCTGGGGCCGTCCACGCGGATCGGGAAGCCACCCATCACGAAGTTCCTGATGGCGCGGGTCACCGTCGGAGGCAGACGGTAGAGATCATTGAAGTTCTCGGGAATGGTCCACAGGTAGAGAATGCCTTTCGAGTACCGGTCCATCAACAGGAGCGGATACCCTTTGCCGTTGGCCATCGCCCGGACCAGCGCCCATGAATCATTCGTCAGGAATCGGATATCCGGGAACAGACTGTCCGCGTTTTCGCCGCCGCCCGCGTCGGCGGTGTTGCCGGACCCGAACCCGACGGAATACTGGTGCGCCAGGATCTTGCGATCCGTGTAGCGCCACTCGACGATGTCCTCGATTCCCTTTCCTTGCAGAGCCCGAAGCAGTCCGGACGTGATGACGACCGACTTGCCGGCGGTCAACTGTCCCTTGATCTTCGCAACAATGTCAGGATCGAATGCCGCCGACTCCGTCAACAGCACCAGGCCGGCGTCGGCGGGAAACGAGGGATGGAGATCGACCGGGATGCCGATCATGCCGAAATAATTGTGCAGGAAATCCTCGCCGGTGGACTGGCAGGGTTTGTAACTCGCAATACCAATCGGCTTCCCGAGCTTGCCGACGAGCCCATCCACCTGCTCGAGCGAGTAACCGGCGACGCGGGCCATTGTGGGGCCGGGTGATCCGGCAGGCGCGTTGGACAGATAAGAGCTCTCCAACTGGCCATAATCAAAGCTGGTAGGCAGGTTCTGCCAGTTCGTCCGGTTCCCGGGATGGACGGGCTGGAGCAGCGCAGCCCAGTTGAACAGC
>JBEKFT010000347.1:0-3104 GCA_050013175.1 Verrucomicrobiota bacterium | reverse complement strand
TACCATGATCCCAATTTACCGGTGATTCCCCACGCTTCGGGTGCATCTTGACACTGTCCTTGATTTTGAGGGAAAACGTGAAAATCGTTAGAAAGCAGAAAATTCGATTCTGCGGGTAAGGACAGTGTCAAGATGCACCCCACGCTTCCGTCTCGTAACAGATTAACTGTGCTCCAAAAGTTTTTCGGTTAAACTGGGCAATGCGGTTGACGCAATTGTTCAGCGCGCTCGAGTCCAGGAATTACCGGCTGTTCTTCGCCGGACAGATCATTTCGCTGATCGGCACCTGGATGACGCAGACGGCGTCGCTGTGGCTGGTTTATCATCTGAGTTCGTCGGCGTTCCTGCTGGGGGTGGTCGGCTTCGCCAGCCAGATTCCGATCTTCTTCCTGGCGCCGTTTGCCGGTGTCTGGGTGGACCGGCTCGACCGGCATCGGCTGCTGGTCGGCACGCAGGTTTGCTCCATGCTCCAATCCTTTGCGCTCGCGGCGTTCGCGCTCACGGGCACGATCCGCATTCCGCATCTGATCCTCCTGAGCCTGGTGCAAGGCGTCATCAACGCGGTGGACATGCCAACGCGGCAGGCGTTGGTGATGGAATTCGTCGGGCGCAAGGAGCATCTGGGCAACGCCATCGCGTTGAACTCGTCCATGTTTAACCTCGCGCGGCTGGTTGGGCCCGCGCTCGCCGGGTTCGTCATCGCCGGCCTCGGGCCGGGCATGTGCTATCTGGTCGATGGCCTCAGTTACGGGGCGGTCATCGCCGCGCTGCTGGCAATGCGCCTGGCGGCGCGGCCGGCGCGGCCGGTGATGCAGCATCCGTGGACCGAACTGCGGCAGGGGTTTCATTATGCGTTTGGTTTCCCCCCCATCGGGGCGTTGATCGTCCTGGTGGCGGCCATCAGCGCCATCGGGTTTCCTTACACCGTGCTGACGCCGATTTTCGCGCGCGATGTGTTTTTTGGCGACGCGCGTACGCTCGGTTATCTGATGTCCGCCTCGGGCATTGGCGCCTTGAGCGGGGCGCTGTATCTCGGTACGCGCACCACGATCCGGGGGTTGGGCAAGGTCATCGCGTTCGGCGGCGCGGCGATGGGCGTGGGATTGATTGGTTTCGCGGCGTCACGCTGGCTGCCGCTGTCGCTGGCCTGCCTGGCGTTGACCGGAATGGGCGGCGTTTTGCTGATGGCTTCGAGCAACACGATGGTTCAAACGCTGGTGGAAGATGACAAGCGCGGGCGGGTGATGAGCATTTTCTCGATGGCGTTTACCGGCACCATGCCGGTGGGCAACCTGCTCGTGGGTTTCCTCGCGGGCAGATGGGGCGTGACGGCGACGTTGATGGTGAACGGCGCGATATGCATCGTCATTGCGGGCTTGTTTTTCAGGTCGATTCCGAGGCTCCGCGCCGTGGCCGCGCCCAGGCTGGCAAAGCTGAACCCGGCGGTGTTCGAACCCATTGTTCTTCCGGCCAGCGAGGGAGAAGAGGGATGACCGGCCTGGGAGCCGGCGGCAGGTCTGGAAGCTTTCATCGGGGACGCGACGGCTCGTCGCCATTAAGGTTGTAAGAATTGAATACATCCTGGCGACGAGCCGTCGCCACCCCGCCAGTGAGGCAGCCCGGGGTTGCCGGCCGCCGGCTTTTGAGATAAGAGACAGATCATGGACATCACATTCGAAGATCTGGCGGAGCGGTACCGTGTTTCCGACGGCAGCGGTTTTCAGTTGAAGCAATTCAACCCCGGGGACACCTGGAAGCTGAAGTCCAAGGATCGCGCCCGTGAACTGCTCGATCAGAGCATCGAGCAGCTCAGCGACATGCAGGGAAAGCTCTACGCGCAGGAAAGCTGGTCCCTGCTTCTGATCTTCCAGGCGATGGACGCCGCGGGCAAGGACGGCACCATCAAGCACGTCCTCTCCGGCGTGAATCCGCAGGGATGCGACATCCATTCGTTCAAGGTGCCGTCGAACGAGGAACTCGACCACGACTTCCTCTGGCGCTGCCAGCTGCATCTGCCGGAGCGCGGGCGCATCGGAATCTTCAACCGCTCTTACTACGAGGAAGTCCTGGTCGTGCGGGTGCATCCCGAGCTGCTGGACCGTCAGAAAGTGCCGCGAAAGCTCGTGACCAAACGCCTCTGGAGAGAGCGCTTCGAGGACATCGCCGCGTTCGAACGCCATCTGAGCCGCGACGGCACGATCGTTCGCAAATTCTTCCTCAACATTTCAAAGGACGAGCAGAAAAGGCGGTTTCTGGAGCGGCTGGACGAGCCCCGAAAGAACTGGAAATTCTCCGGCGCCGACAGTCGGGAGCGCCGGTATTGGTCCGATTACATGAAAGCTTACGAAGACATGATCCGGCACACCGCCGCCGGCCACGCGCCCTGGTATGTCGTCCCCGCCGACCACAAATGGTTCACGCGGCTGGTCGTGGCGGCTGTCATCGTCAAGACGCTCAAGTCGCTCAAGCTCGACTACCCGCAACTGGATGCGGCGCGGCGGAAGGTACTGGCGTCGGCGCGCGCCGCGTTGCTGCGAGCGAAATGATCCCGCGGAGGCGGACAGGGCCTCACGGCACGGTTTCCGTGGCCAGGCCGACCTTGGAGATATCCACCTGTTGCAGGACGTCGAGCACGCCGATGACGTGCTGATAGTCCACCTCCGACGCGCCGCGCACGACCACGCTGGCGTCCGGGTCGCCGGCTTTCAATGCGGCGAGCGTCGGTTTCAGCGCGGCGAATTCCACCACCCGGTCGTTCAGCGTAATGCGCCCCGTCGTGTCCACAAAGATGCGGTTGACCTTCGGCGGCGGCGAGGGCGTGTTGTTTTTCTTCGGCGACGGCAGGTTCATTTCCAGGTCGTTCGACAACTGGGGGGTGGTGATGATGAAAATCACCAGCAGCACGAACGCCAGGTCCAGCAGCGGCGTGATGTTCAGTTCGTTGAGCGAACTGTGATGGCCTTTGGATACCTTTTTCACCGGACGCTCAGTTGCATCCCGTCCTCTGCGGATGCGGATTCCACGTCGAAACGCACGACAAAGGAGGGTGGAAAACCCTTGGGCGGTGGCCGGCTGATCTCCTTCGTTCCG
The DNA here is from genome assembly GCA_050013175.1 of Verrucomicrobiota bacterium. Classification (GTDB taxonomy): domain Bacteria; phylum Verrucomicrobiota; class Verrucomicrobiia; order Limisphaerales; family BOG-1460; genus BOG-1460. The sequence goes on along the minus strand of JBEKFT010000347.1, from coordinate 14 downwards.
GCCACGGCGGTCTT
>JBEKFT010000346.1:0-3104 GCA_050013175.1 Verrucomicrobiota bacterium | reverse complement strand
GAATGGAATATGGACTTATTCTTGACATACTCTCGCTCGCATGAGCAAGAGCATTCATCCCAAAATCACGCAAATGCCGCAAGTAAATACGTCATCGTATTTATGTTTTAATGTACTAAGGACCGGAGGCTGCAAACGTCTTCCCGTGGCGGGCGCAGATCATTTGCGCCACATACCGGCCGGAGAGCGCGGCCGACGGCAGCCCCCCGCCGACGACTACCCAGTGGCCGGCCATGTAGAAATCCTTCAGACCCGGCAGCGTGCAGGAGATGCGCCGGCCCAGGATGTGCGGCGTCGGAAGCCAGCCTTCGTAGCTGCCCTGCCAGTTGCCGGTGTAACGCACGAACGTGGCGGGCGTCGCGATGTCGGCCAGTTCGATATGCCCGGCCAGGCCCGGAAACCGATGCTCGAGAAGGGTGATGATCTCCTTGACGATCCTTCTTTTATGGGCCCTGTAGCGCTGGGGATCTTCCTTTTTGAGGCGGACCCAGAATTCGTAGAGCGTCGGCAGCCGGACCGTGATGACGGTTTTTCCCTCCGGGCAGAGCGCCGATTCGGAACCAAACACCTCGACTTCCAGCCGGTCGTGCCGCGTGGTGTCGTCCACGCTGAGCGGGCTGGGAATCGGCAGATTGAGCGTGTGGGGCGCATTCGCGAGGATCGTGTCGATCCCGAGGGAGACCTGAAGGATGGCCGGAAACAGATCGCAGCTCTGGTACAGGGTCAGGATTTTTTTGTCAACGAACCGCCCGTTCAGCATCTTGAAAATCGTGGTGTGGCCGTCCGCGCAGGAAACGACGGTTGACGCCCGCAGGACGGCTCCATCGGCGCACTGCACGCCGGTGGCCTGGTTGTTTTCGACCGTCACCGAAACCACCCGGGTCTTGTAGCGCACGATGCCGCCGAGGCGGGCGTAGCGGCCGGCGATGGCCTGAGCGAAGGCCCACGAGCCGCCGGCGACGAAGGCGGTGTTCTTGCGGGATTTCAATCCCAGCACCATGACGAGCACGAGGGCCGACATGCGCTTGTCGCCGGCGATGACCAGGAGCGCTTCGCGCAGGAAACGGTTCCGGTAGCGGGCGACATAGGATGTGATCGGAAGGCCCTTCCATCTGAGAATGACGGGCAGCATCGGGAGGTAACGGAGGCCCGTTTTCATCTTCTCGAAGTGCGTCATTAATTCCAGCGGGTTCTCCAGGGGCGGTTCCAGGGGAGCGCAACGCCGCGCGGCGCGCACGAGCTGATCGATGAGCGCCCCGTCCTCGGGCGCGACGCGCTTGAACTCGCGCGAAAGCGCGTCCAGGTCCGCGGGCACGGACAGGACTTCGCCGTTCGCGCCCTCGATCCGCATCACTTCGTCGTGGGAGATGATTTCCCGGCCGGCGATTGCGCCCAGTTCGGTCCAGACCTGGTAAAAGGCGGAGGACGGGTCGGTGCCGAGCAACCAGCGCAGGCAGCCGTCGAAGACATAAGGTCCCCGGTGCCAGGCCGTGCACAATCCGCCCGGCAACAGGCCTGCCTCCAGAATCTCGGTCTGGAGTCCGTTCATCTGGAGGTAACAGCCGCAGGCAAGGCCGGCGATGCCGCCGCCGATGATGAGGACCTTGCCGGGGTCGGCCGGGGTGGCCGTCGCGGCCCTGGCCCGCGTCGCGCGGGCGTCATCTTCCACTCCCATCGTGGCCGTCGTATCCCCTGTCATAGGATTCCCCCGTCCACTTTAAGGATGGAGCCGGTGATGTAGCTCGCTTCGGGCGACGCCAGAAAGCGCACCGCGGCAGCCACTTCCCCCGGCGTGCCAAACCGGCGCATGGGGATCCGCATCTGAGCGGTCTTCCGCTCCTCGCCGGCGAGATGAGCCAGCGCTTCTGTCTCCACGAAGCCGGGGCAGACCGCGTTGACCGTGATGCCGATGCGTGCGACTTCCTTGGCGAGTGACTGGGTGAGGGCGACGACTCCGGCCTTGGCGGCGGCGTAATTGGTCTGACCAGCCGGAGCCAGCAGGGCGCTCAAGGACGACAGATTGACGATTCGGCCGGCGCGCTGGCCGATCATGGCCGGCATCACAGCCTGGCAGCCGTGGAAAACGCCGTCCAGGTTCGTCGAGAGGACCCGGCGCCAGGAGTCCCGCGGCATGGCGGCCAGCAAAGCATCCTCGTGGCTGCCGGCGTTGTTGACCAGCACGTCAATGCGGCTATGGCGCGCGATGATTTCGCCGACCGCCTGTTTCCAGGATTCGGAAGAGCCGACGTCCAGCGAGAGGCAGAAGCATCTCGAGGGATTTTCGAGCGCGAGTTTGTCGGCCTGGTCTCGGCGGGTATGGACCCCGAGCCAGACGACGTTGGCGGGCGACTCGTCGAGGAAGGAGCGCGCGATGGCCCGGCCCAGACCGCCGTTGGCTCCTGTGATCAGAATGACCCGCAAGCTCATGTCGGGATGTTGCACGCGGACTCGCGCGCCGACAAATGGGAAATGCCGGGTTCAGCGCTCGTGAAACGCGCTCCAATCGCCTGCTGATTGGAGCCGACCAGGCTGACATTGGCCGCGGTGAATCGCCGGCTCGCCACCGCATCGCAGGCCAAAACGCACTGCCACGCGGCGGACGCCATGAGTCCTTCGCCCAGGATTCGTTTGGGACTCAGGCGCGGTCCGCTCCAATCGTTCCACGCCTCGCGTTCCGCCGCGTCCAGGCGCGGATTCTCCCCGAGGCCGTCGCAGAGCAATTCCGCGGGGGAACACCCGGGCAATTGATCGCGCATGGCTTTGGCGGCGCGGCGGCGGCTGTTGCTCGCGGAGTAGGTGTGGGGATCGGTGATGGCGGCCAGTTCGACGCCGGCCGACAGGGCCGGGTCACGGCATACGCAGAGGGCGCCGGCCCCGCTGCTGATGGCCGCAGTGCGATCCAGATGCCAGAGCGCATCCGCGAGAATCCAGTTGGTTTCTTCAACCCCGATGATGAGGCATGCGTCCACACGATCCTGTTCGAGCCATTGGACGCCGAGGGATAATCCCTGCAAAAGCGAGGCGGGATCGCCCACAAGACTGTACGCGAGCGTGACGTTTTCCAGGAGCGCGGCGACGTGACTGGCAGGGGCGGCATAGACGGT
>JBEKFT010000345.1:0-3106 GCA_050013175.1 Verrucomicrobiota bacterium | reverse complement strand
CGTCGTCAGCCCGGACATCGGCGGGTTGAAAATGGCCCACGCCTACTCGCAAACGTTGGAGGCCAGCTTGGCGATCGTCGCCAAGCGGCGCAAGAGCGCCACGGAGGTGGAATCCATGGCGGTGATCGGCGAGATCCGGCGCAAGAACGTTTTGCTGGTGGACGACCTGACCGAGACGGCGGGAACGCTGACGGCGGCGGCGGCGTTGCTGAAAAAGAAGGGCGCCAAGCAGATCCTGGCCTGCGTTTCACACGCCATTTTGAACGATCTGGGCATCCAGCGGTTGCGAAAATCAGTGATTGACGAACTGATTACAACTGATACTGTCCTTCGCCCTGCCATTGACGGCGTGAAGATTACCACCCTGTCGGTCGCAGGGCTTTTGGGCGAAGCAATCAAACGGATCCATAGCAATTCGTCGGTGACTTCGCTGTTTGAATTCAAAGGCGGACGCACCAGTTGACCTGGGAGTCTTGCCGGCGGGAATTTAAGAAAATGAAATCAGTACCGTTGAACGCATCCCCTCGCTCGCTCGGCCGGCGGGCTGGAGCGAAGAAACTGCGCAGCTCGGGCCAGATCCCGGCCATCATTTATGGCCGGGAGCGCAAAGCCCAAAACCTCGAAGTCGATGCCGAGGAAATGGAGAATCTCATCAAGCATTCCGTCTCGGAAAACCTGCTGGTGGATCTTGCCGTCAAGGAGGATGCCCGGCCCAGGCGCCTGGCCCTCGTCCAGGAGGTCCAGCACCATCCCCTGAGCGGCAACGTCCTGCATGTCGATTTTCACGAGGTTTCCGAGAACGAAAAGGTCGTCGTCATGGTCCCGGTCGAGACGGTCGGCGAAGCCGCAGGTGTAAAAAACAGCGGCGGCGTGCTCGAACACGTGCTGTTCAAACTCAAACTGCGCGCCCTTCCCAAGGACTTGCCGGAGCAACTCATCATCGATGTCACCCAGCTCGAACTGGGCCGGGCCATTCACCTGGGTGAAGTCAAAGTGCCGGCCGGCGTGGAAGTTCTCGGGGACAAGAATATTCCCGTGGTCGCCGTGGCCCTGCCGCGCACCGAGGAGGAAGAGGTGGCTGCCACCGAGGAGACACCGGTCGCCGCCGGGGACGTCGAAATGATCAAAGAGAAGAAGGAAGAGGGCGAAGAGGGCGAAGAGAAAGCCCCGGCCGGCAAGGGTGCGGCCAAGGGCGCCGAGAAAGGCGCCGAGAAGGGCGCGGCCAAGGGAGCGGAGAAAGGCGCGGCCAAAGCCGCCGCAACTCCGGAGAAGGGCGCCGAGAAAGCCCCGGAGAAGGGGGACAGGAAGGCCGAAAGAACGGCCGAGAAGAAGAAGTGAGAACGAAAAATGCAGACTGCGGGAGCCAGCATCCGATGGCCTTGCCTGTCGCCTATTTGCTTCATTCTGCGTTCCAGTTTTTGCCGTTGATCGGATGCCCCGCGCATGAAGGATCTGCATCTCATCGTGGGATTGGGAAATCCCGGCGCGGAATATGCCAGGACGCGGCATAACGCCGGTTTCCTGCTGGTCGAGAGTCTGGCGCAACGATGGCGCGCGGGCTGGGTTTACGAAAAAAAGTTCAATGCCCGCGTCGCCCGCCCCGAATCAGCCGCTGTCCGCGTGCTCCTGTGCGAGCCGCAGACCTATATGAATTCCAGCGGCGAAGCGGTCGGATCGCTGGTTGCATTTTACCGCGTCCCGCTGGCGCGCTTGCTCGTGGTGGTGGACGATGCGGATCTGCCGCTCGGAGAAATCCGGCTGCGGGCCGGCGGCAGCAGCGGCGGCCACCACGGCCTCGAATCAATCGAACAGCATCTGGCCACCCGGGCCTTCGCCCGGCAGCGGATCGGGATCGGACGGGCGGCGGGCGCGCGTGAGATCACGGATTACGTCCTAGGACGATTCAGTTCGACCGAAGCGGCGGTGGCGGATAAGGTTTTGACGGCGGCGCGCGGCCAGGTGGAATGCTGGTTGGCGGACGGAATACAAAAAGCAATGAATCAATTTAACGGAAACCCGGTGGACCGGGATTCCGCGAATGAAAGAAAAGAGCAGTGAAACGATACGAAGCCTTGTTCATACTGGAAACGGCCGGCAAAGAGGACGGAATCAAAGACGCCATCGACAGGATCTCCGCCGAAATCACGTCATCCGGCGGCAAAGTCGAGACGGTGCAGAAGATGGACAAAAAGAATTTTGTCCGCGTCGCCGACAAAAAACACAGCTCCGGGTTTTACGTGAACATCATTTTCGAAAGCGAACCGTCGGCGATCGACCCGATGAAACATCGCATCGCTCTGAATCCAGAGGTGTTTCGCGTCATGTTTACATCGGCGGCGCCACCGAAACCAGCGAAGTAAACACTCAACTCACAAAGGGCACCATGGCAAGCTTCAACAAAGTCATACTGGTCGGGAACCTGACGCGCGATCCCGAGTTGCGCTACACCCCCAAAGGCACGGCCATCGCCAAGTTCGGCCTGGCCGTCAACCGTGTCTGGAAAAACGAAGCCGGTGAGTCAAAAGAGGAAACCACGTTCGTGGACCTGGACGCGTTCGGCCGCCAGGCGGAAACGCTGGCGCAATACATGAAGAAGGGCAGCCCGTTGCTGGTCGAAGGCCGGCTCAGGCTCGATCAGTGGGACGACAAGCAAACCGGCCAGAAACGCAGCAAGCTTGGAGTCGTCGTCGAAGGCTTTCAATTTCTCGGCGGCGGCAACCGGGGCGACGCCCCCGCCGGAGAAGCGCCCCGCCGCGCCGCCGCGCCGCCGGCAGCCGCTCCCGCCGTGGCCGCCGAAGGAGCCGAACCCGACATGCCGCCACCCGAACAAGACGACGTTCCCTTTTGATTTCCGACCCGCTATTGCGGCGGCGCAATCCCGTCCCCCAACCCGCGTATTCTCCGCCGTACGTCCGGCGACGTATCCAAAATGGAATCTGCGGCTGCGGACATTCAGCTAATCAGACAGAATCAAGACGCCATTTCATCAAGGACGTTTGTCAATAGACCCGGCATTGGTTGAACCGCCTGCCTTCAGCTCTTCCCTCTGCCGTTCCTGCTGAAGAAGAGCCTGCTGGAGGTTCGTTTGTGCGTTTGGGTAATCAGG
>JBEKFT010000344.1:0-3117 GCA_050013175.1 Verrucomicrobiota bacterium | reverse complement strand
CTTCAAAAACCGTCGCTTCGGGCCCGAGGGTCCAGACCGTCGTGCCTTTGTGATGCAGGATTTCATTGATGGTGCCTTGGGGGATCATTGGAAACCTCCTGGTATCCCGGCGCAGTTCCAGACCGCACAGGCCTGGACCCCGGCCCTCGCCTTACCCGGCTCCACCCGAAACAGTCTGTTGCGTCCGATCATAACCACGTTTGCTCGGTGCCGAACTACCCAACTAATATCACCCTTGGCAATGGATCGCAGCAACTATTTTCATACCCCATCAGCTCGGGTTTACCGAAATGGGCGGCCCTGATTGTCCTGTGACGCGCAATCCACTCATTGTCCTTGCCTCCCAACGCCGGGGACGCAGCGAAACGGTCACCGCTCCGGCGTCGCGTGTGTAGAGGATCGGGATGCCCCGCCGTTGAAGCCGCGCCCGCAGGGCAGGGCTCGCCCTTCGGGTTGACGGGAATTCCGAATCCGCAATCACCACGAGCTTGGGACGAACCACATCGAGCATGGCGTCCCCCACCGGCTCGCCCTGCTGCGGCAGACCCGCCACGACGATGTCCGCGCGCAATTCCGGGTGGCGCTCGATCAAAGCGTCCTGCCCCGGCCTGCCAAGATCCGACAGGAGCAACAAGGGCGTCCCGCAGGGAACCCCGAAGAGCACGAGCGCGCTGTCGTCCGCGCGGGAAAAATGATCGGTTCGATCCGGATGCAGGACCCGCCACTCACTGACCCGGTCGCCGCGGTTCAACACGCGCCGGCAATCCGGACTGTTGTCGAGCCCGGCGAGGATCCGCCGATAGGCCGGCGAGCGGAACGGCACGGAGCTGGTTGCGACGTGGCGGATCGGCAGGAGCATGCGGAGCAGTTCGGCGCCGCCGACCTGGCGCTGATCGCCGTGCGTCAGCACAAGACAGGGCAGGCGGTTGACACCCTGCGCGCGCAGGAACGGTTTCACCACGAACTCGACCGGGTTGATGGCGCCGCAATCAACGAGCAGGTCGTTCCGGGCGCCGGGCGCGTTGCAATACACGGCGGCGCCGCCACTCAATGGCAGGATCGTCATGCGTGTGGCAGCCCATTCGTGCTCCCATCGCCAGCACCAGATCGATAGCAGCAACACCAGGCTGGCCAGTTTCCAGGCGCGCCGGGGCTGCTTGAAGAGCCAGCCGGTGAAAACGGCCGCGAAGACAAGGTAATACAGGCCGATGCTGAACCCGTTCGGAGCGGGGACATAGTAATAGGCGCCGGGCAGGCCGGCGAACCATCGGCTGGTCACGCGGATGCATTCCATCAAAAACCAGCCGGCGAGATTGAACGGTTCCGCGCCGGCAGGAAACCAACCCGCCAGCAACAGGCTGATGAAATTGCTCAGCAGCACCAGCGCGCAGAGGGGCACGGCAACCACGTTCGCCGGCGCGCTCAGGGGCGTGACAATGTGAAAATAATACGCGACCAGCGGGATCGAGCCGAGCCACGCGGCGCTGGACGCCAGCAGGAGACCCAGCAGATGGCGCACCGGCGCGCGCAGCGCCTGCCGCCAGCGCGGTCGCAACGGGTCCGGCAGGAAGGGTTCAGGCCTGAACAGATCCTCGCAAAACCGCTCGAGGACGGGCAACGCGAGAAGGATGCCGAGCACGACCAGGAATGAAAGCTGGAATCCAGCCTGGAATAATTGCTGCGGATCCCAGAGCAGGAGGACCAGCGCCGCCGCGAAGAGCGAATTGATCAGGTCACTCGGCCGCTTCAATGCCCAGCCCACAATGACGATCGTCAGCATCAGGGACGCGCGGATGGCCGATGCCGGCCAGCCCGTCAGCCCCGTGTAAAACCAGAGCAGGGGAATCAACACGACTCCGCCCAGGGCGCGCGGCAGACGCAGCGCCCTGCACAGGGTGAACAGGATTCCGAAGACAATCGCCATGCGCAAACCATCGACGGCAAAAATATGATAGGTGGAGGCGCGCACGAACGGTTCGGCGACGTCTTCCGTCAGGACGGTCTTGTCTCCGAGTGAGAGCGCCCATTCCAGGCGCAGGGATTCATCTTCCTCCGGCAGCCCGCGGGCCAGCGCCGCCTTGGACCAGGCGAGAAAACGGTCGTTCAACGGACGAACCGTTGCGCCGGGCGCGACCTGTTGCCAGTCGTTGGAGGATTGGGCTTTCAGTTGGTAATAAATCCCGCGGCGCCGCAAGTAGGTGCGGTAATCGATCAGCCCTTCCGCCAGAGGACCGGCCGGAGGGGTGAGAACGCCGCTGATCTCGACGCGCTGCCCGGCAAAGAATTCTCGGGGCAGAAGTCCGGGCGTGGACACGGCGATCCAGCCGTCAACCTGCCGCCATTGAGAGTTTTTGAAAAGGGCGCTGACCTGCACTTGCGCCAGGGTATGCCAGTCATTGGCCCCGGGATGCTCCGCGCGCGCGGAAAATCGCGGGCTGGGCGTCGCGGTCAACCCGCCGCGAACCGTCGCCAACTCCGTCGCATCGCCCTGGACGGTTCGCAAGTCGCGGGGTGAGATGACGGCCGTGCGCAGAACGTAATTTGTCCAGCCGGTCAGCAGCAGGGCGGGCCAGAGCAGGGCGGCGCGGTGTTTCGAAATCAGCAGTGCGCCGGCGGTCAGCGCGATGGAAATGGCAAAAAGCAGCCGTAAAGGCGGCTGCACAACCTCCCCCAGCAGCAACCCGCAGCCGTACCACAACGCCACTATCCCCAGCGGCCGTTTCATGCCCTCGCGGCAGTGTAACCGGGCACCCCGGGGTTGTAAATCGCTCGATCAGTGAAATGCGAACCTTCGAAGCCGATGCACCGGCCCGGTTGAAATCCCGGCGGCTTCAGCCGGCGCCGGCGTCGCCCCACCAGTTGCGCCAGCGGCCGACCGCCCAGAACAGCAGCAACCCCGCGATGCCGCCGATGGTGTCGATCATCACGTCCCGCACGGACGCTTCGCGGGTGGGGACAAAGATCTGGTGGAATTCATCGCTGGCCGCATAGAGCGCCACCAGCAACACCGTCCACCAGGCTTGCCGCCAGGACCACCGGCGGGGATCGCCTTCGCCAAGCTTCCGCAATGCGCGAACGAGCAAGACCGCCAGAATCGCATATTCGGTGAGATGCGCG
>JBEKFT010000343.1:0-3120 GCA_050013175.1 Verrucomicrobiota bacterium | reverse complement strand
GTTCGTCCATCAACAGGAGATTGGGCGGATCGAGGAGCAGCTTGACCAGCGCAAGCCGGCTCTTTTCCCCGCCGCTCAAGATGCCGACCCGTTTGAACACATCGTCTCCGGTGAAAAGAAAACACCCCAGTAGCGTGCGGACAAATTGCTCGGTAACACGCTGCGGGGTGTCAAAGGCCTCATCGAGCACCGTCCGGCTCGGATCGAGCATATCGACCCGATACTGCGCATAGTAGCCCGCCTTGACATTGTGGCCCAACTCACGCGAGCCGCCCTGGGGTTGGAGGACACCCCCGAGAATCTTGAGCAGAGTCGATTTGCCGGCGCCGTTCGGTCCGACGAGCACGACGCGCCGGCCGCGCTCGGCCACGAAATCAATCCCGCGATACACCACGGTTTCACCATAGGCGTGGTGGATGCCTTTGAGAGTGATGACCTTCAACCCGCTGCGCTGCGGCTGGGGAAATGAGAAGCTCACGTTCCGGTCCTCGCCGCCCGGCGCTTCGATTTTCTCCATGCGGTCGATCTGCTTGAGCTTGCTCTGCGCCTGCGCGGCCTTGGTGTTCTTGGCGCGGAAACGGTTGACGAACTCCATCAGATGCGCGATTTCGCGCTGCTGGTTCTTGTAAGCGGCGAGGAGCTGTTCCTCCTGGGCTTCGCGCTGGAGAAGGTAACCGTCGTAATTGCCCCGGTAACGGACAAGCTTGCTCTGGCGGATTTCCACGATCCCGCCGACGAGTTGGTTCAAAAATTCGCGATCGTGCGAGATGACCAGGATCGCGCCGGGGTAGCCCTTCAAGTATTCCTGAAACCAGAGGAGTGCGTCGAGATCGAGATGGTTCGTGGGCTCGTCGAGCAGGAGCAGGTCCGGTTCGTGCGTGAGGAGGCGGGCCAGATGCGCGCGCATCACCCAGCCGCCGCTCATCTCGCACGCGGGCCGGTCGAAATCCTTTTCGCGGAAACTCAGCCCGGCAAGAATTTGCTTCGCCCTGGCTTCGAGTCGATATCCGCCCAATTCGTTGAAACGGTCGTGGACATTGTCGTGAACTTCTTCCGGATGCAACGCCCCGGCAGGATGATCCGCTTCCCAGGCTTTGATGATCCGGCGGAGCTTCATGTATTCCGGCGTGGTGGCGGTGGCGAGTTCGATGACGGTTTCATCGCCCACGGGAGCGCTTTCCTGTGGCAAATGTCCGAAGGAAACGCCGCGTTCAAGAATGACCTCTCCCTCGTCGGCGGATGCTCCGCCGAGAATGAGGGAAAAGAGGGTGGATTTCCCCGCGCCGTTCGGCCCGACCAGACCGATGCGGTCCTGACGGTTCACCTGAAGCGTGGCGTCGGCGAACAACACACGTCCGCCATACGCCTTGCTGATGCCGGAAAGGGTCAACATGAATTCCGCGCCTTGAAACGGACCCCGCCTATTTCAACGCGACATAGACACGATGCACATCATCGTGGTCGTCGAGGGCGTTCAGAAAATCCGCGACTTCCCGGCGCGCCGCCTCGTTGAGTTCGGTAAAGTTCTTGGCGACGTAACGGATTTCGGCCGCGAGGACGTTCCATCCGGCCGCTTTCAACGCCTTGGAGACCGCGTCCAGATCCCTGATCTCCGTCAAAAATCGCGCTCCCTTTTGGCCGGCGGGAACCTCCTCGGCTTCCAATGGTTCGATCTCCTGCGCGCCCGCCTCAATCGCATCCCCTTCGGCATCGCGGTTCAAATCGTCGTGAGTAGCTTCGACGACTCCGAGGTGGTTGAAGAAGAAGTTGACGCTGCCGGGCTGGCCGAGCGAGCCGGCTTTGAAAAGATTTCGGATTTCCGGCGCGGTGCGGTTGCGGTTGTCGGTGAGGCATTCGACCACGACGGGCACCTTGTGCGGCGCAAAGCCTTCATAGGTGACCAGCTCGTAGGTTACCTTCTCATCTGTCTGGCCGGAACCCTTCTTGATCGCCCGCTCGATGGTATCGCGATACACCGAAGCCTTCCTGGCTTTTTCGACCGCGGCGGCCAGGCGGGAGTTCAGGTCCGGATCGGGGCCGCCGAGTTTGGCGGCCACCATGATCTCGCGGACCAGTTTGACCACCATCTGCCCTTTTTTCTGTGCATTGGCCTCGCGGCCGGCTTGCTTCCATTGAGCGCCCATATCCTGGCACACTGTGAAAGAACCGGCCGCCCGATTCAATGCGAATCGGCAATGCCCTGCCTTTCTGCCTTTCTTCTATGGCCCTGTTGACGTGAACAGAACGAGGAAGATCCCGATGGCCAGCGCGATCCGGTACCAGCCAAACGCGTTGAAGGTGTGGGTCTGCACGTAACGCAGCAGCCACTTGACCGCGATGAAGGAAACGATCGCCGACACCACGAACCCCAGGCACACCATGTCCCAACGCTCCGGCGCCGCGCCGACAACCGGGTGGCGCAACGTTTTGTGGATCTCATATCCGCTCGCGGCAATCATCGTCGGAATGCTGACGAGAAACGAAAACTCCGTCGCGAGCGGGCGGTTCAAGCCGAGGATCAGGGCCAGCAGGATGGTCGCTCCCGAGCGCGAGGTGCCGGGAAACACCGCCGCGAGGATCTGGCCCAGGCCGACGGCAATGGCGACGTTCCAACCCACCACGTCCTTGCCGGGCTTGCCGCGCAGCCAATATTCGACCGCGAGAAACAGGATCCCGCCGATGAGCAACGCCACGCCGATGGGCTTGAGGTTCTGTTTCAATTCCCAATGAGCTCTTGTGATAAGGAATCCGCCGACCCCGGTGATGAAAAACGCAACGACGATCTTCGCCAGATAGTCGCGCACGGCGGGATCGTTCCATTCGAAAATGAACTGGTGAAAGCGCTGGCGAAACAACGGGATGACGGCCAGGACGGCCCCCAACTGAATGACGACGGTGAACATCTCGCTGGCCTCGAAGCGGCTGATCTTTTCGAGCCATTGTTCGGCGATCAACAAATGGCCCGTCGAGGAAACGGGAATGAACTCGGTGATTCCTTCCACGAGACCCAGCAAGAGTACGGAGATCCAATCAGGCATGGGCTGTTTAGACGGGAAAACGGCGCGAAAGACAAGAAAGAAAAGCCGTACAACGTTGAAATCGTTGAAATGCTGAAGCGTT
>JBEKFT010000342.1:0-3120 GCA_050013175.1 Verrucomicrobiota bacterium | reverse complement strand
TCGGCAGCGTAAAAGCGCAGGGTACCCGCCGCAAGGCTCCAGATAAGAAGCGCTCCAGCCTGGGCGAGGTTTTCGAGCGACCGGCCCGGAAAGGCAGTTGAGGTCCGGGCCAGCCAGGGTCCGCGGACACTCACGCGCCAACCGCTTCAGGCTTTGTGACCCAATCGTAGCCTTTTGCTTCCAGTTCCAAAGCCAGTTCCTTGCCGCCGGTGCGAACGATGCGGCCGTCCACCAGCACATGCACGAAATCAGGCACGATATAGTTGAGCAACCGCTGGTAATGCGTGATGACCAATTGGGCGTTGTCGGCGCGTTTGAGCTTGTTGACCCCCTGTGCAACGATTTTGAGCGCGTCAATATCCAGACCGGAATCGGTTTCGTCGAGGATCGCGAGCTTCGGCTCCAACACAGCCATCTGAAAAATCTCGGCGCGCTTCTTTTCGCCGCCCGAAAAGCCTTCGTTGACCGATCGCTTGAGCAGATCGTCCTTCAATTCCAGCAGCTTCATTTTGTCCTTCACGATCGCGAGGAATTCCATGGCGTCGAGTTCCGTTTCGCCCTTGGCCTTGCGGATCTCGTTCAGGGCTGCCTTGAGAAAGTAGGTGCTGTTCACGCCGGGGATCTCGACAGGGTATTGAAAGGCCAGGAACAGGCCTTGTCGCGCGCGTTCCTCGGGGTCGAGGTCGAGCAGATCGTGGCCGTTGTAGAGGACCTCGCCGCCGCCGACCACGTAGCCGTCGCGCCCGGCCAGCACGGCGGCCAAGGTGCTCTTGCCACTGCCGTTCGGTCCCATGACGGCGTGCACCTCGCCGGGGCCAACGATCAGGCTGACGCCCTTGAGGATTTGCTTGCCTTCAACGCCCGCGCTGAGGTGTTTGACTTCGAGAATGGGTGTGCTCATCTATGGTTCGTTCAATTCAGATTAAGGAAGTTCAGGCCCGCCTCGGGCGCTAGGCCAGATACGCAGGGCATGAACCCCTTCTGCTTTTCAGTAATCCCGTAGTCTATCCTACACTGCCTTCCAGGCTCACGCCCAGCAGCTTCTGCGCTTCCACGGCGAATTCCATGGGCAGCTCGCGAAACACTTCCTTGCAAAAACCGTTCACGATCAGGTTGACGGCATCCTGCGTTGAAAGCCCCCGCTGGTTGCAGTAAAAAATCTGGTCCTCGCCGATCTTCGAGGTGGTGGCCTCGTGCTCGACGCTCGACGACGTGTTTTTCACTTCAATGTAAGGGAACGTGTGGGCGCCGCACTGGTTGCCAATCAGCAGCGAGTCGCACTGGGAAAAGTTTCGGGCGTGGGCCGCGCTCTTCTGGATTTTCACCAGGCCGCGGTAGCTGTTTTGACCGCGGCCGGCGGAGATGCCCTTCGAGACGATGGTGCTGCGGGTGTTCTTGCCGATGTGCACCATCTTTGTGCCGGTGTCGGCCTGCTGGAAATTGTTCACCACGGCCACCGAATAAAACTCGCCGGAGGAGTTGTCGCCCAGCAACACGCAGCTTGGATATTTCCAGGTGATGGCCGAGCCGGTCTCGACCTGGGTCCAGGAGATCTTCGAGCTGCGCCCTTTGCACAGGCCGCGCTTGGTCACGAAATTGTAAATGCCGCCCCGGCCCTGCTCGTCGCCCGGATACCAGTTCTGCACTGTCGAGTACTTGATCTCGGCGTGGTCGAGGGCGATCAGTTCGACGACCGCGGCGTGGAGCTGGTGTTCGTCGCGCACCGGCGCCGTGCACCCTTCGAGATAACTCACGTGCGCGCCCTCGTCCGCGACGATGAGCGTGCGCTCGAACTGGCCGGTATTGGCGGCGTTGATCCGGAAGTAAGTGGACAACTCCATCGGACAGCGCACGCCCTTGGGGATATAGCAGAACGATCCGTCGCTGAACACCGCCGAATTGAGAGCCGCGAAAAAGTTGTCGGTGTAGGGCACCACCGTGCCCAGGTATTTTTTTACGAGATCGGGATGTTCGAGCACCGCCTCGCTGAAGGAGCAAAAAATGATCCCCTTCTCCGCCAGTTGTTTCTTGAAGGTCGTGCCGACGGACACGCTGTCAAACACCGCGTCCACGGCCACCCCGGCCAGGCGCTCGCGTTCCTTCAGCGGGATTCCGAGTTTCTCGTACGTCTCGAGCAGCTTGGGATCGACTTCATCCAGGCTCTTGGGCCCGTCCCCTCTTTTCTTCGGCGCGGAGTAATACACGGCCTTCTGGTACTCGATGGCGGGATGATGAACGTGCGGCCAGGTGGGCTCCTCCATCGTCAGCCAATGCCGGTACGCCTTGAGGCGCCACTCCGTCATCCACTCCGGCTCTTTTTTCTTCGCGGAAATCAGCCGCACGATGTCCTCGTTCAAGCCCGGCGGCGCGGAATCGGTTTCGACGTCCGTGACGAAGCCATATTTGTATTCCTGCTGAACCAGGCCTTCAATCGTCTCAGTTGCTGTGCTCATGTGAAAAGCAAACCTGTTACATCGTCAAATTCTCCGGTCCTGTCAATGCGCGCCATTTTTCGAGCAGCCGGCGCAGGTGCCGTGGATGGCGATCTCGAACCGCGCCGCTTTGAATCCTCGGGGCAGCCCGATTCCCGCCGGGGCCTCGCCGGTCAGCCCGATGTCGAACACCTGGGCGCAGACGTCGCAATAAAAGTGACAATGCTCGCGCATGTTCGGGCAAAACCGCATCGCGCCGCGGTCCACCGTGACCTGCCGCGCCAGGCCGGATCGGACGAGTGTGTCGAGGCAATTATAGACCGTGGCCATGGAAATATCCGGCATTCCGCCCTTGGCCCGGATGAAAACCTCCTCCGCCGTGGGGTGATCGCGCTTTTGCAACAGCACGTTGTACACGTGCTGCCGCTGCGGCGTGAACCGAAAGCCGCTCGACCGCAGCCGTTGCGACAGTTGGCCGGAGGTTTTTTTGGGCTCGACCCGGGTCATGGTTCCGGCAAGCTAGACGCCCGGAGGGGTTCTGTCAAGATTTGGAATAATTCCAAATGGCGGTTGACGGCATCGGTGATTCCATTCCCGCCGGCAGCTTCTACGTTGGATTCGGATAGGCACGAGGCCATGCAAACGCTGATTTGCTTGAATAAACGAAAACCGGACGACCCCGGCTTCA
>JBEKFT010000341.1:0-3121 GCA_050013175.1 Verrucomicrobiota bacterium | reverse complement strand
CCACTGCGCTCCCGCCGCCACTTTTCCATCGTCTCTCCGGTTTGGGTTCTGTAGGTTGGATCCATGCTGCCGGAAAAGCCATGGAAAGTGGATGCCGTTCTGCGCCTCGTCGCGAGGGTGCTGATCTGCGTTTTCATGGGCACGCTCGTGGCCTCGGCCATCGCCTTCCTGCGCCAGCCGCAACGGCCCCACGCGGCCGGATTCCTCGGCCTGACCGCCGGCGCGTGCGGGTTGTTTGCCGGCGCGTTCGTGGTCCTGGGACGACCCTGGCGCCTCGAAACCTTTGCGCGGGGTTTTGCCGCGTTGCTCCTCTGTTTCTACGGGGCATTGTTGCTGACCTGGTGGTCCGTGCGCGTGCGCGGGGATGCGCCGGAAGAGAAAGCTTCGGTTCTCAACGTGCTGATCGCCGTGCTCAGTTTTCAAGGCGCGGCCTGCGTGCTCGTGTCCCGCTTTCTGCGGGAGCACGCCATCGGCTGGGCGGACGCCTTCGGCTTCAAGGTGGACTGGAAACGGGCGCTGGTGTTCGGCGCGATCGGCGCGGTGGCCTTTTTGGGCGCGGGTCTCCTGCTGCAATCGGCCTCCGTCCGGATCATGGAGCGGCTCCATATCGAGCCCAAGGAACAGACGGTCGTGGAGGTGTTGCGGACCTCGGGGACGCTCTGGAGCGGGTTCGTGCTCGGGCTCACCGCCATCGTGCTCGCGCCGCTGGCCGAGGAACTGTTGTTCCGGGGCATTCTGTATCCGGCGATCAAACAGATCGGCCGCCCGCGCGCCGCGTTGTGGGGCACGTCGCTGGCGTTTGCGGCGATCCACTTGAACCTGGCCACCTTTTTGCCGCTGCTGTTGCTCGCGCTCATTCTGACATGGCTTTATGAAACCACCGGCAACCTGCTCGCCCCGATCGCGGCCCACAGCCTGTTCAACACGATGAATTTCGTCCTGCTTTACGTCGCGGAATCGCTCCATCTCGTGTCCGCAAAACCATGAACGAGTTTGAACTGATCGCCCGCCTCACGCACTCGTTGCCGGCCAATAAATCGGTCGTGGTCGGGCCCGGAGACGACTGCGCCGTTCTGGATTGCGGCCTGCCGGACCGCCTGCTCCTGTTCAAGACCGACGCCGTCGTCGAGGGAATTCATTTCCAATCCGATGCGCCCCCGGAAAAGATCGGGCACAAGGCCCTGGGGCGATGCCTGAGCGACATCGCCGCCATGGCCGGGACGCCCACGGCCGCGGTCGTCACCCTCGCCCTGCCGCAACAATTCAATCCCGAGGCCGTCGAAAGGATCTACGCGGGAATGACCGCCCTCGCGCGGAAGCACGACGTGGCCATCGTCGGCGGCGAGACCACAACGAATCCCGGGCGCATGCTCCTGTCCGTGGCGGTGCTCGGTCACGTGCTCCGGGGCAAAGCCACGCTCCGGTCCGGCGCCGAGGCGGGCGATGCCCTCTGGGTCACGGGCAATCTCGGCGGGTCGCTTGTGTCGGGCAAACATCTCGAGTTCGAACCGCGACTGGCCGAGGCGCGGTGGTTGACGCAGCATTTTTCCATACACGCGATGATCGACGTGAGCGACGGGCTGGCAGGCGACCTGCGCCACATTTTGAAGGCGAGCCGTGTGGGCGCGGAACTGTTGGCCGCCTCGATCCCCATCAGCCGCGCCGCCAAGGAAGCATCCCGCAACCGGGCGCGCGAGGATGAGGACCGCCCGCCCGCTCAGGCCGGCGGCGGCAGATCGCCGTTGCTGGCGGCGTTGAGCGATGGCGAGGATTTCGAACTGCTGTTCACGGGGGCGGCCCGCGACGCAGTCTCCCTGCTCGGTGCCTGGAAAAAGGAGTTTCCCAAAATTCCCCTTGCCTGCATCGGCAAGATCACGGCGGGCGAAGGAATCCATCTCCGCGACAAGGAAGGCGTTCGGCCATTGACCGTCCATGGTTACGAACATTTCACATAGCCCGGCGGAGACCGAAGCGCTCGGCGAAAGCTGGGGGCGCGACGCGCGCAGCGGACTGGTCATCGCGCTCTCCGGCGACCTGGGCGCCGGCAAGACCCGGCTTGTCAAAGGCCTGGCGCGCGGCCTGGATATACCGGCCCGCGTGCATTCGCCGACGTTTACGCTGGTCAATATCTACGCCGGCGGCCGGCTCACGCTCTTTCACCTGGATTTGTACCGGCTCGAAACCCCCGAGCAGATTGTGGCTGCCGGTTTGGAGGAATATCTGAATCCGGCGGATGTGACCGTGATTGAATGGGCCGAACGCTGGTTCGGAGCGGTTCGATCCAGGGAAGGGATGCGCGGCAGGCCCGCACAATTCCGCCGGGTTCAAATCGAGATTCTGGACGGGAACGAGCGGCGAATCTCTTATGAAGATCCTGGCGCTTGAGTTTTCCTCGGCACAGCGAAGCGTGGCGGTTCTGTCTTCGCCGGAGAAGGGTGGCGACACGCCGGACGTTTCGGAGCCCGGTAGGGCGCAGGCCGGGCAGAGCCCGTCCGGCAGCGTCGTCGAGGTCATCGAGACCGGCTTGGGCGGGACGGGCGCGCTGGCGTTGGTGGCCGATGCGCTGCGAGAGGCGAACCTCGAGGCGGGGCAGATCGAGTGCCTGGCGATCGGCCTCGGCCCGGGTTCCTACACGGGCATTCGGGCGGCCATTGCACTCGCGCAGGGCTGGCAACTGGCCCTTGGCGTCAAGCTGATCGGCATCGGCAGCGCGGAGTGCCTCGCCTGGCAGGCCTGGACCGGGGGCCTGACCGGACCGGTCACCGTCATCATCGATGCCCAGCGCGATGAGTTTTATCTCTCAAGCTGTGAACTTGGCGCGGACGGATGCCGCGAAGCCGGGCCCTTGCGGCTCGCAACCCTGGCCGAAGCGAGGGAATGCGAGCGGGCCGGTGACATCCTGATTGGCCCGGAGGCGACACGCTGGTTCGCGGAAGGCCGGATCATTTTTCCCGCGGCCGCCACGCTCGCGAAACTGGCGGCGAACCGGAACGGATTCGTTTCCGGCGAAAAACTCAAGCCGATCTATCTGCGTGAAGCGAACTTTGTCAAGGCGCCCCCGCCGAGGAGCCTGCCCCGGGGCGCATCCTGACACTGCCCCCGATTGCAAAGAGGCCGGAGC
>JBEKFT010000340.1:0-3128 GCA_050013175.1 Verrucomicrobiota bacterium | reverse complement strand
GGTGTGGCATCAATACCGGGTCCGACGCCTGTTTCAGGAAAAAGGCGACACGCGGGAGTTTCAGGCGGTGATTCAGGACATCACGCAGCGCAAACAATCCGAGCAAGCCTTGCGCGCGAGCGAGGAAAAATATCGTTCGCTCATTGATCATATCCCGGACGTGGTCTGGACGGCCGATTCAAACCGGGACCTTATTTATATCAGCGGCAACGCCGTCAAAGTGCTGGGGTACGGTTCGGAGGAACTCCTCGGAGGGCAACTGTGGCTGGATCGGATTCATCCTGAAGACGCGGTGCGCGTCGGGCAGGCTTATCGGAAACTGTTTTCCGATGGCGAAAAGTTCGACGTGGAATACCGCATCTGCCGGAAGGACGGCGAGTGGATTTGGTTGCACAACCGCGCGCTCACCACGCGCCCGCGCGAGGGAACCATGTGTGCCGACGGCATTTTGCTGGACATCACGCAACGCCGGCAGGCCGAAGCCGCCATCCAGCATACCAAGGATGCCGCCGAATCCGCGAATCTCGCCAAGAGCCAGTTCCTCGCCAATATGAGCCACGAGTTGCGCACGCCGCTCAACGCCATCATCGGCTTTTCGGAAATCCTCGCCGACAGAACATTTGGCGACCTGAACGACCGTCAACTCAAATACAGCAACAACATTCTCAACAGCGGACGCCACCTGCTCCAGCTCATCAACGATATTCTGGATCTGGCCAAGGTGGAGGCCGGACGCGTGGAACTGATGCGCAATACGTTCAGCGTCGCCACAGCGTTGTCGGAGGTGCAAACCATCGTCAAAACGCTGGCCAACAAAAAACATATCAGCCTCGAAGTCGAGGCGGCCCCGGACCTGCCATTGCTGTTCGCTGACGAAGCGAAGTTCAAGCAGGTCATGTATAACCTGCTCAGCAACGCGATCAAGTTCACACCGGACGGCGGGAGCGTTTTTGTGACCGCTGCCATCCAAGGTGCAACCAGCGCCGATTCAGGTCCGGCGTGCGAGTGCTTGCGAGTAGCCGTTACTGACACGGGCATTGGCATTGGGGTGAGTGACCAGGAGCGCGTTTTCAAAGAGTTCGAACAAGTGGACTCCTCCTACGGCCGGCAGCAGCAAGGCACTGGCCTGGGATTGACATTGACCAAAAGACTTGTCGAAATGCACGGTGGACGCATCTGGGTGGAGAGTGAAGGCGTCGAAGGCAAAGGCAGCACCTTCACGTTCCTGGTTCCGTTTCCAAAGGCCGAAGCCCGGCCGACACAACTGACCGACAAGCCGGACCCGCGCGACGACACCATCCGCCCATTGGTTTTAGTCGTGACGAATGATGACTCCCATCAGCAACTGGTTTGCCATTACCTGACGGGTGCGGGTTACGACGTTGCGGTGGTTTTCGA
Source organism: Verrucomicrobiota bacterium (assembly GCA_050013175.1). Classification (GTDB taxonomy): domain Bacteria; phylum Verrucomicrobiota; class Verrucomicrobiia; order Limisphaerales; family BOG-1460; genus BOG-1460. The sequence continues at coordinate 1,730 of JBEKFT010000340.1, read as the reverse complement.
AACTGCGGCGATGATTGCGGCGTTGAATGCCCGGCGGCCCTATGCCGTGGTGATTGACCGGAAAATGGGCAGCACGGGCGACTGGCCGGGCGACGCAGGCCAGCCGCCGGAACAACCCGATTCCGATTTTTCCGACACGCTCATACAACACAAGTGCCGCTCATGCATCCCGGCTGGAATGCCGCAGGTGATTGTTTCGGTTGACGGGAATGGCCGGCTGGCGTTCAGCTTATTGGGCAAGGAAGGTCCTGTTTCGGAGCGGACGAGTTCCCGCTTGGTGGACGCCATCCACCAATCCGACAAAACCTCCGGCAAAGAACTCAAAACAGTTCTGGTCATTGATGACGAGCCGGCCATTTTGGAATTGCTGACGAGAACTCTGCTGCAAAAAGGTTTTAGCGTTCTGCGGACTTCGGAGGGCCGGACCGGCGTGAAGTTCGCCACGAAGTATCTTCCTGAAGTCATCATTCTGGATTTCAACATGCCCGACTTCAGTGGAGTTCAGATCGTCGATCAACTTCGCGCGCACCCTCGCACGAAAAACATTCCCATTCTGATCAACACCGGCACCGTGCTTAATGAAGAAGAGCGACAACGCCTGGCCGGTCACGTGCAGGCGATAACCTCCAAAACGGAACGGGGAAGTCTGCTCGCCGAATTGGAACGCCTGGGTGCGTTGAGTGACAAGCCGGTGGCGGCCGGAGCGAACGTATGACCGGCAACACAATTCTCGTCATCGAGGACAACCTGTTGAACCTTGAGCTGGCCACCGACTTGTTGGAGGTGAACGGCTTCGTTGTTTATTCGGCGCAGACGGCTGAAGAAGGGTTGCGGATGGCGCGCGAGCTTTTGCCGGATCTGGTGCTGATGGATTTCAGTCTGCCCGGCATGGACGGCCTGTCCGCGGCCAAAAACCTCAAAGCCGATCCGGCGACGCGCCACCTCACCGTGGTCGGTCTCACGGCCCACGCGATGAGGGGAGACGAGCAAATCGCCCTGAACGCGGGCTGCGATGGCTATCTAACCAAGCCGATTGACACCCGGACATTCGTGGCAACCGTAACCAAATTCATCGCGTCGGCAAATGTGCGCCAGACGAACAAATAATTCCTTGGAGAGGACAATTATGCAAAGTGAAACCCAAAACCTGAAGCCCGCTGCCACCCAGCTGGCGCCAGGGCGGGGATTCGTGCTGGTAGTGGACGACGAAGAGCAAAACCGCAGTCTGCTGCGCGACCCATTGGAAGCGCTCGGCTATGAAATTGCGGAGGCCGAAAATGGTTTGCGGGCGCTGGAGAAAGTTGCCGGACGTCCGCCCGACGTCATCCTGCTCGACCTGATGATGCCCGAGATGGACGGCTTCGAAGTCTGCCGCCGGTTGAAAAAAGATTCCAAGACGGCGCACATTCCCATCTTGATGGTGACCGCGCTGTCCGAACGCAAGGAACGGCTGATGGGCATTCAAGCCGGCGCGAACGATTTTTTGACAAAACCGGTTGATATCCAGGACGTGATCCTGCGGGTGCGCAACTCCGTTTATGCCAAACAGCTCCATGACCAGCTTCAGGTCGAACAGGAGAAGTCCGAGCAGTTGCTGCTGAGCATTCTCCCCAAACCCATCGCTGAACGGATGAAAAATGGGGAGACGAACATCGCCGACAGCTATCCCGATGTCACGGTGCTGCTGGCGGACCTGGTCGGCTTCACCACACTGTCAGCCCACATCGGTC
>JBEKFT010000339.1:0-3128 GCA_050013175.1 Verrucomicrobiota bacterium | reverse complement strand
CGCCTCGCGAATGATCGGCCGGCCTTCCATGGACCAGTGGTTCTGGATGCAGGCCAACTCGAACGTCCCGTCCAAACGGCGCAGAGTGGCGCCGGCGGCAAAGTTCTCCGCGGCGGTCGTGCGCAATCGATACGCGCTGAACCCCACCCCCGATCCCACACGGCCGGACTTTTCACGGCCATAACCCAGCGCCAGACCCAGCGAATTATCCGCAAATCCGGGCTGAATCCAGACCGGCCCGCTGACGGTCCGGTCTCCCAGCTTGATCTCGACGAGGTCGAAATTCTTCAACCCAAGCTGCCGCGCCGTCTTGCGGCTGAGGATCACGGCGTTGTCCCAGGTCAACTTCGTGATCGGGTCCGCCATTTCCTGCAGCCAGCCGTTGTTGCTGTAACGGCCGTCGTCCACCGCGTGGTCGCGATGGAAAACGATTTCCAGGCTGTCTTTGGACGCCGTCAGCGCTTGCTCCGAGTGGATGCGGGTCCACGCGGATCTGACCTCGTTCGGGTCCGGCTCAACGGCCACCGGCTTCGCCGCCGTGCCTTCCGCAAAGCCCTCGTAAAGGAATTTGCGCCACGCGTCTTCGCCGCCGGCGAACGTCTGGCGCACAATTTCATAGGGCCGGACCACGTCCTCGCCGGCAACACGCGCCAGCACTTCAATCTCGGTGAGCCCGCCGAACAGCGGCGCGATCAGGGGCTGGACCGGCACGAGGACGCCTTCGCTCGTGAGGGCGTCGCCCCAGGACTCAAGAAAATGCGCCGCCGGCAGGTGCCAGTCCGCGTCGCGCCGGGCCGCCTCAAATGTTTCATCCTCGTAGTAACCCAGCCGGACCACGCTCTTCGCCCCGCCCTGCGCCCGCGTCCAGTCCAAATCCGCCGGCGCGTTGTAACCCGGGTTGCCGCCAAGGATGACCAGCGTCTCCACCTCGCCGGCGTTTAACGACTTCGCCAGCTCGGAAATGCCGCCCCCGATCGCCACCGCTTCGAGAAACACGACGGTCTTCCCGATGTTGCCGAGCGCCGCGTTCATCGCCTGTGCCAGCACGTGAACCGCCGGCGGCTGGCGATAACCGGCGACGACCAGCGATTCGCCGGGATGCGCCAGCAAATCCTTCGCGCACTCTGCAATCCATTTGGGATTCACGCCGGCCGGCGACGCCGGAGCGTCCAGACCGGCTGGCTTGAGAACTTCCGAGGCAAACGCCAGCCCAACCCGGGGAATCACGCTCGGCGCCACACGCATCCGGTGGTCCGCCGCCATGCCCGTCAGCGACATCAAGGTCTCCACGGCATAAAGCCGGTTCAGGGAATCCGACGGTTTCTCGATGCGCCGGCCCTGGGTGAACCGCCGGATGTTGTCGTGCGCGTCTTCCTCCGAGCCGATGAAATCGCAATCGAGCGACAGAATCACCTTGGCCGCGTCGTATTTGAATATCGGTTTGACGGAGGCGCCGAAGGCCGTTGACGCCGCGCGGCGATGGACGTCCAGATCGACCGGCTCGTACACATACCATCGCGCCTTGGGAAATTTTCCGGCGATCAGCTTCTGCATCCGCATCCGCGACGGCGACGTGTTACGCTCCAGCAAAAAGCTCAGTCCTTCGCCGCCGGTGGCTTCCGCCCGCTTCGAAAGCTCGCGCAGGAAATCAAAGGCCGCATCGGGTGTGGCGTTGTTTCCGCCCCGGGTGAAGCGCCGCGCCCGGTCGGGATCGTACAGATTCAGAATGGCCGCCTGGGCCCATCGGTCGGTGCCGCCATTGCCGCGAGGAAAGAGCGCGTTGCCCTCGAGCTTGACCGGCCGGCCTTCATACGACCGCGCGAGCAGCGGCACGGCCCCGCCGCGCGTCGCCATGGCAGTCGCATAATATTGCGAGGTGCCGTAAACGTAGTTTTCCGGCTGTTTGCCGAAAGGTTCGAGATGTTCCACGGGCCGCCGGCAGCCGCTGCCCGCGAGGCCCATCCCCGCGAGGAGGAACGAGGCGGACATGATCTTGACGAAGTGCCGCCGCGAAACCGGATCCATCCACTCGCTCGCGCCTCGCGGGAACTCACGCTCGAGCCATTGGCGAAACTCGGGCGCTTCCGTCACTTCATCCAGGCTCCTCCAGTAACGGCGGCCGGTCGCTTGCTGCGGAGAAGATGTGTGTGGCGGAGTTTTCACGCGTCCAATCTGAAATTTGAAATTTGAAATTTGAGATTCATCGGTGGCACGCGGAGCAGGTTTGCAGGGATTCGACCTTCCACTCGGCCATGGCGCGCCGGCCAAACTCGAGCTGCTGGGACGCCGACGCGGGCCGCCAGGCCAGGTCGGTGATCTTGTCCTCCGGCCGCAGCTTCAATTCGGGGTGGCGATGGCACTCGAGACAGAAGGACATGCTGAGGGGTTGGGCGTGATAAACCTCGTCCATCTGGTCGATCCGGCCGTGGCATTCGACGCAACTGACGCCCCGGTTGACGTGGACGGAGTGGTTGAAATAGACGAAGTCGGGCAGCTTGTGGATTTGGACCCAGGGAATGGGCTTGCTGCTCTGGGCGCTCTCGCGCACCAGCTCCAGACGCGGATCATCCTTGAGCACCTGGTTGTGGCAGTTCATGCAGGTGGAACTGGCCGGGATGTTCGAGAACCAGGATTTCTCGACGCCGGTATGGCAGTAACGGCAATCGATCCCGAGCTGGCCCGCGTGGGTGGCGTGCGAAAAAGCGACGGGTTGAATGGGTTGATAGCCCACACGCGTGTATTTCGGAGTGAAATAGTACCAGATACCGGCCGTGACGGCGCCCCCGGCGAGAAAAAGCCCGGCGATGATCATCGCCGGCAAGCGGTTGGTCCACTTTGGGAAAATCGCTGACATCTCGAGTCGCCGTTATCCAGTCGAAAACCTGCTGCCACGCTCAAATCCGCCCGCGCCATACGAAAAACTGATTCATTCCATCATCAGGCAGCCTTCAATTGCTTTTTTCACAGCAAAAAACAGTTGCACCCATCTTGCGACCCATTCCTGTTGACCGCTTGAGACGGGATCGCTTGATGAGCGGCAAACTTAAGCCGCCCCAACCCGGAGCGGCAAGGAAAGTTTGTGAAATGTTTCACGAATTTGGTGTCGTTAATAATGCGAATAAGATATA
>JBEKFT010000338.1:0-3129 GCA_050013175.1 Verrucomicrobiota bacterium | reverse complement strand
CCCGGCGTCGAAGCTGCGGATCATCATGCAGTAGGTGCTGTTGGCCATCACCCCCAACAACTCGCCGGTCCTGCTGAGGACGAGGTCTCCGCGCGAGGGATTGAAATGGCCGAACAATCCCTTCAGGAAATTACGATCCAATTTGACGTAATCCGGCGTGCTCAAGTCGATTTCAAATCTGCATTCGCCGTAATAGTCTTCCTCCGTTCCCAGGAGCACCGCGTCCTGGAACTTGAAAGGATCCTGTGAGAGGCGGTACACCTTGCACCCGAGCTGGCGGACTTCCGCCGCGGAAACCGGCATCCAGACGATGCGCGGATCGCGAAAACTGAAATAGAGCGAGCGGACGGGAATTTCCGCGGTGCTCCGGCTCAGCGTCCCCGTCAGGCCTTCCCATTCCGTGCCCGGATCCCAGAGCGTGAGCGGAGTGTCCTGGACGTGGCACAAAGCGAAGGTGTTGGTGCCATCGGTGACCAGCACGGTTTCGGCCTGCTTGCGCCGGTTGACGCCGAACATGCCGTATTTGAGGGCGTTCAATCGGGCATCGACGCGGTTTGTGACGAACTCCGTGTAGAGGGTATTGGGCGCCAAGGGGCGGTTTTCGCGGATTTCCTGGGCCAATTGGCCCGAGTTGCTCGCCAGCGCCTTGACGCTCTCGACCAGCCGGGCTTTCTCCACCCGTTCGGCCTTCACTTCTTCCGTCATGCGGGCGGCCTGTTCGGTTGCGGAGCGCTTTTCGACCTCGGCCACTTCGAGTTTGGTGGACAGTTGCTGCTTCTCGGTCAGGATCATTTGATTGCTCCTGGCCAGTTCGGCAATCTGCTGCTGCAGGGCGGAGGACTGGTCCGCCCGTTTCCGGTCTTCCGCCTCCATGGCGGCGAGCTTCTCTTTCGAGAGCACGGCTTCCGTGGACGTATTCTGCAACTGCCGGCTGAGATCTTGAATGTTGGTTTGTGCGGCGGCGAATTGCTGTTCGAGGCTGATTTGGTGCTGTTGCAGTCCCGTCGTCTCCTGCTCGCGCGCCTGGAGCTGTTGTTGAAGGTTCCGGAACTGCTGATCGCGTTCGCCCGCCGTTTCGCGGGTCCTGGCCAGTTCACCCAGCAACCGATCCCGGTTCTTTCGTTCCTCGTCCAGCGCGAGACGCATGGCGGCGGCGAGGTCTTTCCCGCTGTCCAACTGCGGGGCCGTGCGATCCCCCTTGACGGCCCGTTGCACGCCTGTCTCACCCACCCTGTTGACGTCCGCGGTGGAAAAGACCAGGAGGCTGACCAGCAGGAAATCGCAGATGACGATCAGGATGCTGCGGTTCATAAGCGCACAGCGACCCCCTGTGGCGGGGTCGTTCTCATTGGCTCGCTGGATCCGGCGTCCGCCTCGAGCAACAGCCTCCGGCGGGCCGGACGCAGGTGGAGGATCTTGAACAGGGACACGAAGATGATGCCGAACGACGTGGAGGAATAAGCGACCATGAGGCTGAACTCCTTGACCACACCCAGCGAGAAAATGATGAACGAAACGATCGTGCCAAGAAAGCCCAGGTAGAGGCCGGCATCGAAGAGATGATCCTCGTTTTCGAGCAGCTTCAGCTTGATGGGCACCGGCACTTTCTGGCGGCGGATTTCCGCCAGCTTGAGGATCGAGGCCGTGTAGAGCAGCCCCTGCAGCGCGAAAAACACCAGGAGTATTAACAGGTTGGATTGGCTCATAATGGGTGGACGCACGCTGTGGCTTCCGGCAGGGACCCCGCTGCCCGCCATGGGCAGACGGAGTCGAAAGGGGAATTCCGCTTTCTGGCTTTCCTGGGCGAGAAACGGCTCGCTCAGGAGCAGCACGACAAACAGGAAACCCAGCGCAAACAAAATCTCGCGGGCCACAGGAAACCCGCGCACCTGCAGCGGGCGTTCCAGGGCCGATACCGCCGGTCTTGCAAAATGCAGTGCCGCGGCCAGCAGAACGCCACTCGACAAATACATAAGCCACTTCGCCGACAATGCAAGCCACGGCAGGCGCAGGCAATAATCCAGCCCCAACGGCGGGCGCAAGCCGGAAACGTCAAGTCGCTGGTTGCGGCGCAACAGCTCGATCACTCCGCCCGCGCCATACCGCAGGCTCGAACCCAGGTCGCTCGAGCCCGTCTGACTGAAGCTCGTGAGGTAATTGGCCACCGCCCACGGGTTGCCGGAAAGTTGGACTGCGGAGAACAGCACCGGCAATCGACCTCCGGCGTTGCGAACCAGATCGGTCAGCGCCCGCAGCGTCTCGACGTCCTCGATCCGGCGGACGAACACCGTGAGCTGGCCCCAGTCGAAGCGCTGCCCCAGGGACATAAAATCCATCAACGCCTCTTCGAGCGGCTGGGAATCGCCGCCGCGATTGGCCTGTGCCGCGAGCGCATCCACGCGGTTGCTCAAAACGCCGGACAGTTGACCTTGCTCGAACAAAAGTCCGCAGAGCGCGAGAGCCGCATCCAGGGCCTGGCCGGAAGCCGATTGTGACGGTGGAAAGAGGACGGTGTTGGTGGCGGCGCGGAATCGCAGCAGTTCCTGCACTCCGGGTTGCGGGGAAGCCTTCAAGAACTCGAGCACCTTCTCGCGGTTTTCGAGCCGGATGACGAGCTCAGTGATCGGTTGCGAACCTTGCCCGGCCCCGCCCGCCTGGGCCGGATGGGAGGAGTCTGGCGCCGGTTGCGCAAGGATTGAAGACAGGGGGCTGCCCCAAATGCGCGGACCCGGGTTTTCCTTTGCGAGGTCTGTCACGGCCAACCCGAGTTTGTCCCGGCCGGCAATTCCTTCTTTTTGAGCTGCTTGGAGGACCAACCGGGCCGATCCTAGGTTGTTGTCGCTGACCAGAGCCAGCCCCTTGTCGATCAAAGCGGGAGTATTCCTTCCGGCTTTTTCGATAATGCGGGCGTCCACCGCCCGCAGGTGCGCCGGCACCAGCAGGCCGCAAACGAGCATCGCCAAGCCGAGGAGGATGCATGCGAAAAATGGTAACCACCGACTCATTGTGTGCGTTCCCGTCAGCATAATGCATACCCTCCGGAAGTTCTATTGTTTATATCAGGCATCGCCGGCCTTCTGTTTTTTCCTGGGCTTTCCTGCGCGCAGGACGCGCAGCGAAAAACCCCGG
>JBEKFT010000337.1:0-3134 GCA_050013175.1 Verrucomicrobiota bacterium | reverse complement strand
CAGGTTCAGCAAATCCTCCCGGATCTTGTCCTGCAAATCGAATATGATCACGTCCTGCGTGTTCGTCGTCAGCAGAATGTACTTGCGCGCGTCGGCGGTGGCGCGGGCGAAGGTCTGGAAATAAGCGCGCTGCCGGTACACGGAAGGAGCGGCGTCAAACGCGGGGATCTGGTTCGTGAACAGGGCTGCGTGGGCCAGGGAAGCCACCTCGAGTTGCCGCTCCAACGCCAGCGCCCGGTTTGTGATGGTAAACGCCTGCGCCCCCGCCAGCGCGTTGGTTTGAATTTCATCGGCCAATGCCGCCAGGATGTTTGACTTCGCGGTTTGCGCGGCGCTGACAACCTTCTCGTAATCCGGCGCGACTTTGACCGGCGGATGGATGTCCTGCAGCCCCACAAAGAAGATCCGGGCGCCGAGACGGCGGGCGTTGGCCGCTTCCTGAATCCGGCCGCGCAGAAGTTCCGCTGCGGCCAGCCGTTTTCGCGACATGATCTCGTTCAGATCCACGCTCACGAGGTAGCGCACCACCTCCCGCGTGGCCAGATCCTGCAACAGATTCGTCGGGTCCGAGTTGAGGTAGGCCCACTCGAGCACGTTGGTGATCTGGTATTGCACCGGAATGCTGACCGTCAGGAGGCTGACGGGCGGCGCTTTGCGCGCGCCTTCCTGCTCCCCGGTGTCCACCGTGGCCGTCGCGCGATTGGCCACCAGGAAGTTTTCCTCCTTGGTGTGGGGAACGGTCCAGAGAATCGTCCGCAACTGTTCGCTCTGGGCATCCGGCACATACCCGACATCAAACGTTTGAATCTGTTCGGTGCGATACCGATAGACGCTGTCGATGGGCCAGGGCAGCTTCAAATGCGCGCCCGGGCCGAGCACCTCGCGACCCTCCACCGGCTTGCCAAACCGCTCCAGCACCGCCTGTTCGCCGGGTTCGATGAACACGACAGCCGTCGATATCAACAATACCGCCAGTTGGGCCGCCACGAGTGTCAAGAGGTGCCGCTGGAGCAGGCGGAAGAACCACGTCTCGGACACCTTGAATCCGAACTGGTAATCGAGCGCCTGGGCCGCGGTGGTGATGAGCCCTTCCGGCTGTCCCAGCAGCCCGACCAGGCGGCTTTCATACAGCGGCCGCTCCACCTTGCCTTTCACGCGCGGCCGGTACAGTTCCAGGATGAGGCCGATGAGGGACTCGGTCGCGATCAGACCCAGCAATCCGCACAGGACGAGCGCGACGTAGAAATCGGCTTTGGGAAAGCCGGCTTCGACGCCGACGATGCCCAGCGCGACGAAGAAGCACAGATAGGCCCCCAGCAACAGCCAACTGGCACCGGGGCGCAGCAGCCGGCGGTGCTGCAGGCGGGCGAGCGTGGCGGAAAACTTGCCGAGCAGAAACAGAACCAGCGCGAACAGCCCGAAGAGGGCGAGCGCCACAGTAGGCTGCCTGAGCTCGAGGACCCTCGGGCTCTTCAAAAGCCAGCGCCAGAGCAAATACGCCCCTCCCGCCTCCAGGAGGAACAGCAGCGCGGTGAAGACGGGGACGAGAAACCGCTCGAACTGTTCCCGCGAGCGTTGCGCCGGGAAGGATTCCGCGTCCTTGCTCTCGAACAGGGCGGAGCCGCTCCGGCTCTTGAGCAGCTCGTCAAACTCGAGCTTCTCCAGACGCTCGTTTTCCTCGAGGCGCGACTGGAACCAGCCGACGGCGGCGACAAGCGTGCCGATGGCGATGAAGACGGTGCTGACCTGGCCGGCCAGGGAATCGGCCAGCCTGGCCACGGTCAGCCCTGCGGCCCCGACGACCAGCAAGGCGATGAGGTTGACCAGCCCGTTTTTCTGCGTGCTCTGTTCCATGAATTCAGTTCAGGAAATCAAATGCCCCGCCAATCATGAACCCGAACCGGAAAAGTCGTCGCGTCACACATTTCAACCTTGTCCGGCGGGTTAGCTCAGTTCGCGCTCTTCAAACGACAGGACAGCGATCGACAGGGCCGCCCCGACGTAGCCGGCAACGTAGGCGAGCGCTTTCCCGACATAACCCCATTGGAGGGTGCCTTTGTCCGTCTCGACCGCGTCCGCGATCCAGAAAAGCTGCCAATTTGGCGTGACGGTGTAAAGCACGGACCCCCACCAGGAGCCCCCCATGCCCGCCTGCGCCAGCCGCGCCCGGTCCGCAGGGGTGATCGTTTCCCGTTCGGCGATTTCCAGGATCCCGCTATGGTCGCGATCGTACGCCGCGATGATTTCTTTGAGCAGGGCTTTCTGGCTGTCCGACCAGCGCGAACTGTCGGCTTCCGCCTTCATATCATATTTCCAGACCGGCTCGGCCCGCCGGCCGAACAGATAGTCCGACATCAGGCCCATCAAAAAGAAGGCCGAGCAAATGGTCAGGGTGGGAATCATGTCGAGCCGGGTGGAGCAGGCCAACGCCAGCGCGGCGAAGATCCAAAGGGCGAACAGGACCAGGACACCCGCCGGGACCATCCTCCACTCCACCACGGCCAGTTCGTTCACGCTTTGAATCTGCCGGGTGAAATGGAAAATCAAGAACGCCGCAAGGGTGACCATGACGACCAGGGCCAGGAAGGCATCGCTCACGAAGGTCCTGCGCAGGAAGAAGTTGCTGAAACCGGCGACGGCGTAAGCGGCGACCAGCCCTCCCGCAAAGATGCCCAACGCAGGCATGTCCACCCCGCCATAGGCGTCAAAGGTCATTCGGCTGGCAACCAGGGCCGCAACCAGATTTACATACGTCATCAGCGTCAAGGCCAGCACTAAGCCGGCGTATTTGGCCAGGAGAAACTGCGCGCGGCCCACGGGTTTGGAGAGCACGGCCAGCGCCGTGCCCGTGCGTATCTCGCGCGCCAATGAAGCGGAAGCACTTAATACCGCCCCGAACAACCCCGACAGCAGCATCACCGCCAGCACGCTGTTCTTCACCAGCTTGGGCTCGTCGCCAAACGCAAAATAATACGGCGTCGCCAGAAAAATTTCGAATGCGGCGGAACAGGTCGTCAGCAGCAGAAACACCGGCTGTCGCAGCAGTTCCATGAACGCATTGGCCGCGATGGTAATGAACTGTCTCATCTACTCGGTCGAAGTGAATAGGCTACGAAACATGCGATTGAATGCAA
>JBEKFT010000336.1:0-3148 GCA_050013175.1 Verrucomicrobiota bacterium | reverse complement strand
GGAGGGAACCGGCGTCTGCCGGACCTGCACCGAGACGGGTTGTTTGGAGTCATAGGATTGTCCCTGATGATCGAACACCGTGGCGGCAAGGGTGTAATCGCCGGCGTTCTGGGGCAGCCAGGCAATGGAATGATTGGTCGTCTGGCCCAGGCTGACGCCATTCGCGAAAAACTCCGCATGATCGAATGCGCTCGTCGGATCGTCCAGTTCAAGGCTGATCTGCCATGAATTGCCGGCGAACAACTGCGCGGAGTCCGCGGGCTGAACGATCGAGACTCCAATCGCCGGCAGCACATGGAGGGTGATGACAAGCTCAGGACTGGACGTCCCGGTGTCCGCCCAGGAAACTGTTTTGAACTGGTAATCTCCCGGCGCGGTTGGGGTCCAGCGATTGATGTAAGGTTCGTCCGTCGCCGGGTAATCGACGGCAACCCACCGGCCTGAGGCCCACGGCATCCAGGGCGGTGGCTCGTTCCAAAGATAAAAGACGACCTGCCAGATCCGGGCCGGGGGCGTGACCGAGGCTTCGGCGACCAGATTCACTATCTGGCCGACCCGGAAAGTCTGAGTCAACGCCGGTGAAATCCAGTCCACGGTGACCCCGGGAGGCGCCAACGTGACGTTCACCGTGTCTGTTTCCGTCGAAACGCCGTGATTGTCCGTCGCCACAAATCGCACTGGCTGCGGGGTGCCGTACTTTTCGTAAAAATTTCCTCCAACATCCGCCGGGCCGGTGAAATCAATCCGATCGCCGGCCACCTGGTCGATAAGCGCGGGACCGAGGAAGACGGCGAAGTTGGTAACGGTGCCATCCGGATCCCACGCCCGGGCCCTGAACGTGGCGGTGGAGGCGTTGTAAGGAAGGGTCAGGTCATGGTCGGGCAGGTCCGCTTCGATTCGCGGGGGAAACGTCACCTCGACGAGAACGCTGTCGGAAGAGACCGAACCGCCGAGGTCGTCGAAGGCAACCGCCCTCAATTCGAACCCTCCGTTCGTGGCGGGAGTCCAATCGACCGTGTATCCGGTCGATGAATCGCGATCGACGGCGGTGCCGATCCGGAGGTCGTCGCAGTAAAACTCAACCCGGTCGATCGATCCATCCAGGTCCCACGCCTCCGCGTTGAGTTGGATGGATGAGTTCACGAGGGCGACATCGGGGAGTTGTCCGGTGGGGAACTGGACTGCGGGAGGCAGATCCACGAAGACGGTCGCCACGGCTCGGCTGCTGAACTGCGAATCGTCGGCGGCCAATTCGAATGAATAAGTCCCCGGTTCCGTGCAGAACGCGCGGGTGGAGAGCTGCGCCGCGTTTTCAATCTCCACGTCCGCGGGTCCATCGAGCAGACGCCAGCCGACCTTCAGGTTCGCGCCTGGAGGATTGCCATCGTCGGTGGCCGTTCCCGCCAACTGGACGGTGCTGCTCAACGCCAGCGGCTGGGTGCCTTTGGTGGACACAATCGGAGGCGCATTGTTCCCCGGGGACAGCCAGGTGTTCGTGAGCGACTCTTCCAGATCCACAAGGGTCGCCGCGATCACATCCACACCGGTGTTCGTCCCGGTGTAAGCGAAGGTCGCTTCGCCAAAACGCGACGTGATAACGTGGCCGGCCGCCGCATTCGCGCCGCAAACCAAAAAATCGACGCCGACATCCCCGATCGGCTGGCCGCGCGCACCCACGACTTGCGCAGTCACGATCTTCTCGTTGCCGATCTGCGCGAACGGCGTCGGCTGTTCCAGCCGGAGAATCGCGCCGGCATCCACCGTTTCGGAGTAAACGCCACCCATGAAGGCATAGGACACGTACCAGCCCCAGCCGTAAATACAGGCACCGAAGGGGACGGGGGCCGAGAGATGATGCGAGCCGGGATCGACCGGCAACTGGGCGCCGGCATAATCGGTGTCACCGATCCTCTGGAACGCATTGGCCGGCACGTCCACGCCGTCGATCTGAATCAGGCCGATGCCATTCGTACGGACCACGAGGTTCAGGTAGTTGGTGTAGAGATCTTCGTATTGTTGGTCCCAGGAATTCCAGATGGGCAGCGCCGTGGAGAGGGTGTAATCGCCGCCGAATTGTTCAACCGGCGGGATCAGCATCATGAATGGATCACCCGTGGTGTCGTCGTAATCCGAGCCGTTGGCGTATTGGGCGACGAGGATGGGCTGGCTGGACAGAATCCGAGCCGGGCTCTCGATCATGGTTTCGTAAAACTGGCCCCGGCCCAGGGTCGCCACGAGCCTGCCGTTGACGGCGACGCGGGTGCCGTTGGTTTGGGCGAGGAAGCGGAAAGTGTCGCCCTTGGCGCGGGTTGCCAGCGGCATCGTCACGAACTGGCGGCCCCACATTTCGATAGGAGGCAATTGTTCGATCAGATGATCGGCGGCTGCGCAACCGGCGGGCACGAGGGTGCCCCTGTGGCCGGCAAAGACCGCCACCGCCTTGTCGGAAACGATCGTTGTGCCCGTGAAATCAGCATCGGCGCCGTCTTGATTGATCGATCGATATGTTTCCCCTCTTTGGAGCAGAATGTCATAAGGATCCCCTGCCCGCCGTGTTTCGGTCGCTGCGGTAGGAGTGATGGTAACGCGTGTGTCGTCCTGGGGTGCCACCACGCCAAACTCCGTGCCGCCAATGACGGCGTTGGTGTCGTACCAGGTGGGGGAATTCCTGTAAGAAAGAACCATGTGGTTCGTGCCCAGCATCGACGTCGGGAAGGCGAGAAAGCCGTCGGCGCTCATGGGCATGTAGTTGAGTCCGAAGACGGTGACGGCGTGGTCCGCGGTGAGATGAACGCCGTTGGGTTGGATGGAATCCGACTCATCCCAATCCTCGCGCGGATAATCCCACAGCGGCAGGTTTGTTGAAGTGCCGCCCTTGATGCGGAAGTAGATCTCCTGGGGTTCGTCCCATCGGGAGAAGGTCACCTTGCCGGTCGTGTCCGCATCGGCGCTGATGATCAAATTGCAACCGACATACGCAAGTTCTCCGCCGAACTCCATGTTCGGCAGAAACATCATCCAGAAATCCGCGCCGTGAGTTGAGCGGGCAGCCGTCAGGCGATTTGGGGCTGCGGGCAGCACGTCCACCGTCAGGGTATCGCTGCGGGTTCCGCCGTCATGGTTGACGCGCAGTTTGAGTGTGTAGGTT
>JBEKFT010000335.1:0-3152 GCA_050013175.1 Verrucomicrobiota bacterium | reverse complement strand
AAATTCATAGAAACACCCGGCCCGGGAAACAGCAAGAATGAAGCCAACGAAACCCCAATGTTTCCAATGTCTAACGCGAACCCAACGACGTGTTCGAATGTCTCCAGAGGGAGAAAGTGTCCAGAATCGGAGCTTGTGGAGGAGCCGGTCGAAATCAGTCTTTCCTGGCGGGTCTATTCCTTTTCCACCAATCGATAGCCGACCGCGGGTTCGGTGATAATCAATTCGGGTTGGGCCGGGTTGGCCTCCAGTTTGTCGCGCAGATGCGCGATGTAAACCCGCAGGTAATGCGTTTGCTCGAGGGAATTCGGACCCCACACGTCGCGGAGGATCTGCCGGTGGGTGAGCACTTTGCCGGCATGCTGGACGAACAGGCGCAGGAGAGAATACTCCGTCGCCGTCAGCTTGACTTCCTTGCCGTTGACTGTGACCACGCGGGCTGACAAATCCACTTCCACCTGGCCGGAGCGGAACACGGCGAGGTCGCCCGACGGTTGGGCGTGGCGGTGCGCGACGCGCAGGCGGGCCAGCAATTCGCCGGTGTTGAAAGGCTTGGTGACGTAGTCATCGGCGCCGTTGTCCAGCGCGGCGATCTTGTCGCTCTCGCGGTCCCGGACGCTGAGGACGATCACGGGAACGCGGGTCCATTCGCGAAGGCGTTTGAGGACGGCAACGCCGTCCAGGTCCGGCAGGCCGAGGTCGAGCAGGATCACATCGGGCCGGCATTGTGCGGCCTGCACGATGCCTTCCTGGCCGCTGGGAGCATCGAAGACGCGATAGCCGTTTGCCTCGAGGGTCACGCGCAGCAGACGGCGGATTTGCGGCTCGTCGTCGATGACGAGGGCCGTGGCGGTCGGTTGATCAGCCCGATTATTCACGATGCGAACACCGCGGGGGGCGGCTTGGCCGTCTGCGGCACTCGAATGGTGAAGATTGCACCACCGCCGGGTCCGTTGGCAACAGAGATATGGCCGCCCTGCGCTTCGACAAAGCCCTTGACGATTGCCAGACCGAGGCCGCTTCCTCCCGCCGGGGCGCCCGGTGCCCGGACGAATTTGTCGAAGATTCTGGGCAACAATTCCGGCGGCAGCCCGGGTCCGTGGTCCGCGACGTTCAATTCCAGCATTCCCTCCTCCTGCCGGGCCTGGATCAGGATCGGGGTGCCCGGCGGTGTGTGGATCGCGGCGTTCAGCAGGAGGTTGGAAAGCGCCTGCTGCATCAAGGTAAAGTCGAGCCTGGCCAGAGGCAGATCCTTCGCCACCGCCACTTTGACTTCCCGGCCCTCCAGCTCCCGATCCAACGCGCGAACCGTGGATTGAATCAGGTCCCCGACGTCGCACCAGTCGAGTCTGGCCTGGACATGGCCGGATTCGAGGCGGGTCACGTCGAGCAGGTTTCCCACCAGCCGATTCAGGCGCGCCGACGCCTCCTGGATTTCGGCGATCATCGAGCGGCGGAGTTCCTCGGGTGCGTCCTTGGTTTCGACCAGGGTGCTCGCGGCGCTGGTAATGGCGGCGAGTGGGGTGCGCAACTCGTGGGAGATTGAATTGAGGAGGGCATTGCTCAGGCGTTCGGATTCCGCCAGCAACTTGGTCTGTTCGGCGGAAGCGCGCAACGCCACGCGGTCCAGCACCAGGGCGGCCTGCCGCCCGTAGGCTTCCAGCAAATCCCTCTGCGCGAGCGTCAGTGTCCGGTCGGGCAGCGCAACCGCGAGCACGCCCAGCACGGCCCGCTCCGTCACCATCGGCAGGTGCATGACTTCGGCGCCGGGCAGGTTGTCGGTAAACCGCCCGGCGGCCTGGCGATGATGGAACGCCCATTCCGCCACGTTCAACTCCTTCTCCGTCAGGGTCAGCGAACTGTCGGGATGAACGGCAAGCTTCTGTCCGGTGGGAAAGGCGACGGCGACCGAGGCGCGAAAAACGCGCGCGACTTCGGCCATAAGCTGCCAGACAACTTCATCGCGCGTCCCCGCCTGGGCCAGTTCGCGGGTCAGTTGGTAGAGCGCGATCGCGCGCTCTTCCCGGTGCCGCTCGGCCTGCTCCCGGGCGCGAACGCGGGAGACCAGTTGTCCGAGGACGATGGCCACGACAAAATAAAGTCCGAACAAGCAGGCGTCCTCGGTGCTGGTGATGATGAACGTGAAGCGGGGGGGCAGGAAGAAATAATTCCAGGCCAGCGCGCTGAGCGCTCCGGCCAGGAACACCGGTCCGCGACCGAGAAACAGCGCGAGCAGCACGACGGCGAGCAGGAAGACAAACCCCGGCACACGCGGCCCTGTAAACTGGGAGATCACCACGTTCAACACACCCACGCCAGCCACGGCTCCGACGGCTGCCGCATACTGGTTCCAACTGATTTGCAAAGGCCATCGGCCGCGCGGTTCGGCTTTCGTCGCGTCGTTTTTCTCCGCCCGCACCACATGCAGATCGATGTTGCCGGTTTCACGCGTCAGCCGCAGCAGCAATCTTCCGGTGCGGAGCCAATCCAGGAACCCGGCTGACGACGGTTTGCCGACGACGATCTGGGTGACGTTGTGTTGCTGAGCGATCCTCAACAAACCCCGCACGAAGTCATCATCGGCGGTGGTGATGACCTCGGCGCCGAGGGTCCGCGCCAGCGCAAGGTTCTTCTCCAGCCGGCCTTGTCCCGCCTCGCTCAGAGGCTGTGAGTTCTCGACGTGCACGGCCAGCCATGGGCATTTCAAACTGTCGACGGTGCGGCGTGTCCATCGGATGAGCGGCTCCGAAAGGGGGCTGGCGCTGACGGCCACCAACAGCCGGTGGCCCGTTTTCCAGGGGCCAGCGGTGGATTGGGTGCGATGAAACTCCTGGGTTTCCTCCCCCACGTGGTCGGCCACGAGACGGAGCGCCAATTCCCGCAGTGCGGTGAGGTTGGCTTCGCTGAAAAAATGGGCCGCCGCCGCCGCCGCGCGATCGGCCATGTAAACCTTGCCCTGGCCCAGCCGTTGCAGCAATTCGGCGGGAGGCAAATCCACCAGCTCGATTTCGGCGGCGTCGAGCACGCTGTCCGAAACGGTTTCGCGAATCTCGGTCCCGGTAATTTGCCGTACCGTGTCGGCGCGGCTTTCCAGGTGCTGAACGTTCAGCGTCGTGAACACGTCGATGCCCGCGTCCAACAGTTCCTGGACG
>JBEKFT010000334.1:0-3153 GCA_050013175.1 Verrucomicrobiota bacterium | reverse complement strand
AAGCGGATCATTTTAGCGACGACGCTGCTGTTGGCTTTTGCCAGCCTGGGCCTGACGCTGATCTCCGCGCTGAACGCGCCGGTGGCCTGGATCTATGGTTGCCTTGTTGTCATCGGGGCAGCCCGAACATTCCTCTGGCCGGCCAGCGCCGCGTTTTTACCGCATCTGGTCCCGCGTTCCTTGTTCTCTCGCGCGGTCACGATCAACAGCGGCACGTTCCAACTCTCCTCAGTCGCCGGACCCGTCGTCTGCGGCGCTCTGATCGCCATTCTCAGCAAACATCATCCGCATCCGGCGGCCGTGATCTATGCCCTCAACGTGGCTGCCTCGCTGGCGTGCTTCGGGCTCGTCCTCATGATCCGGCGCGGGCACGTCGTGGCCGCGCGGCAGCCGCTTTCGATCCGAAACCTGGGCGCCGGGTTCAAGTTTGTGTTCGAGAACAAAATCATCCTCGGCACGATCACGCTCGACATGTTCGCGGTGCTCCTGGGCGGCGCCACCTCGCTGCTGCCCATTTATGCGAAGGAGATTCTCCACAGCGGGCCGAATGGATTGGGGGTGTTGCGCGCGGCCATGCCGATCGGGGCGGTCGTCTGCGCGCTGATCCTGACTCACCGCCCGCCCCTGCAAAAGGCCGGCCGTTCCATGCTCTGGTCGGTGGCTGTCTTCGGACTGGCCACGATTGTGTTCGGATTGACCCGATGGTTCTGGCTTTCCTTCCTGATGCTGTTCGTTTGCGGCGCCGTGGACAACGTGAGCGTGGTTGTCCGCCATTCATTGGTCCAACTGCTGACGCCGGACGAAAAACGCGGCCGCGTTTCCGCCGTCAACAGCCTCTTCATCAACACCTCCAACGAGCTTGGCGGCGCCGAATCCGGCTTCGTCGCGCAGTGGTTCGGGCCGAGCCTCGGCAACACGGTTGCCATGGGCTCGATCCTTTCGGTCGTTTCCGGCGGCATCGGAACGATTCTCGTGGTGGTGGCCGTGGCGTTGATTTGGCCGCAAATCAGGAAGTACGGGCGATTGGACGGCTCTTGACCCGGAGCGTCCGCTACTCTCCCGATTTCCTTCCGAACTCCACCTGGTAATTCTCGATCAATTCCTTGATGCGGACCGCATCGCCCTTCTTATGGCCGTGGCTGGCCAGCGGATCCGATCCCCCGGAAGATTCGATCAGGATGTTCGACCAGACGAGGCCGGTCTTGATGTGGACGGACGCAATCTTGCCCATGCTCATGCTGATTTCATCCCGGTTGAACCAGGATCGTTTGCGCCGCGTCACGGCTTTGTCGCTGACTTCAATGATGGTCGGGAACATGAAGTTTCCCCGCGTCCATCGACTGGCTTGAAAAAGTTCTGAGGGCATAAATTGGGCGATTTGGCGGTAGAAGTGGTTGTTGAGGCCCCTCCTGCCATCCGAAAATCAACGGCACAACCTATGACCCAGCCCCCGTGGCTGTCAACTGCAGGCCAGTTCTTTGAGGCGAGGGGCATCTCCCGCCCGCCCGGCAATAGTTCATTTTAGCGCACTACGCGATTGACTCCCGCGATGCGTTTGAAAAAGTGATGGCGCATGATGCCAAAGATTCAACGCGCCCTTTTTTCCGTTTCCGACAAGACCGGCCTGGTTCCGTTAGCCGAGGCGCTGGTCTGCGCCGGGGTGGAGCTCATTTCCACCGGCGGCACGGCACGAGCCCTTCGGGACGCGGGTTTGAGGCCGGTCGAGATCAGCGACTACACCGGCTTTCCAGAGATGCTCGACGGGCGTGTCAAGACGCTGCACCCGAAAGTTCACGGCGGACTCCTTTACATTCGCGGCAACGACAGCCATGAAGCGGCCGTGCGCTCCCACGGCATTCCGCCCATCGACCTGGTGGTCGTGAATCTTTATCCGTTCGAGCAAACGGTGGCAAGGCCGGGGGTCCGTTTGCACGACGCGATCGAGAACATCGACATTGGCGGACCCTCGATGCTGCGCAGCGCGGCAAAAAACCACGAGAGTGTGACCGTCGTCGTCGATCCGGCGGACTACGGCGAAGTCCTCGAGCAGATCCGGGCCTGCGGAGGGACATCGCTGGAGCTGCGGCGAAGGCTGGCGGCGAAGGTGTTCGCCCGCACGGCGGCGTATGATGCCGCCATCACCTCCTACCTGGGCGGCGTTTTTGAACCCGCCGGGGGCGGTCTTCCGAAATCGCTTTCGATCCAGGCGCCCCTCGCACAGACGTTGCGGTACGGGGAGAATCCGCATCAGGCGGCGGCCCTGTACGGCAGGTTCAATGATTTCTTCCAGCAGCTTCACGGAAAAGAACTGTCTTACAACAACATTCTTGACCTGACGGCGGCGGCGAATTTGATCGCGGAATTCGCGGAGGATCCGCCGACGCTGGCGATCCTGAAGCACACGAATCCCTGCGGTGTGGGCCGGGGCGCCAGCCTGCGCGCGGCGTGGGACGCGGCCTTCGCCACGGACCGTCAGGCGCCCTTCGGCGGGATTATCTCCGTCAACCGAGTCCTGGATGGCGCGTGCGCGGAAGCGATCGCCGGGATTTTCAGCGAGGTGATTGTCGCTCCGGAATTCACGCCGGAAGCGCTGGAAATTCTTCAAAAGAAGAAGAACCTGCGGTTGTTGAAGCTGCTGAAGGCGCCTCTTCGCGGCGGGGCGTGGGATGTGCGCAGCGTGGGGGCGGATTCCTATCTTTTGCAGGAGCGGGATTCAAAAGCGGCAGCGGCCGAGGGCTTGAAGATCGTGACGCGACGGGAGCCGACGGAGGAGGAATTGGGCGGCATGCTGTTTGGATGGCGGGTGGTGAAGCACGTGAAGTCGAACGCGATTGTTTACGCGAAGTCGGACCGCACGCTGGGGATAGGCGCGGGCCAGATGAGCCGGGTGGACGCGAGCCGGATTGCCGTTTGGAAGGCGGGTGAAGCGGGGCTTTCATTGAGGGACAGCGTGGCATGCAGCGACGCGTTCTTCCCATTCCCCGATGGCCTGATCGCCGCCACGGAAGCGGGAGCGACCGCGGCCATTCAACCGGGCGGATCGGTGCGCGACCCGGAGGTCATCGCCGCGGCGGACGAGCGGAATGTGGCGATGGCGTTCACCGGCACGCGTCATTTCCGGCACTGAATTGTTTCGGAGCGGCGGGAGGTCGC
>JBEKFT010000333.1:0-3162 GCA_050013175.1 Verrucomicrobiota bacterium | reverse complement strand
GACGCGTTGATCCTCGGCAACCAGGCCTCCTTTCTCCTCGAGCCCTGGATTCATCCATGGCTCACCGATTTTTTGAGCATCGTTTATTTTTCGTTTGTGCTGACGTTACCGGGAGTCGCGCTGTACTTTTACCTCACGAAGGAGGAAAAGGCGTTCCGCCGCCTGATGATGGGCTACCTCACGCTGATATTGATGGGGATCACCAGTTATCTGCTCGTCCCGGCCGTGGGTCCGGAAAGATTTTTGGCAGACCGTTATACGCGCGATCTGCAAGGCCAGGCGATCAGCCACGGCATCAGCTACATCATGGAGAATGCCCGCGTCGGCCATGATTGTTTCCCTTCGCTTCACGTCGGCATTCCTCTCCTCCTGTCGTTTTACCTGTACAACTATCGACGAAAGGCGTTTGTCCCCGCGCTGGTTTACGTTGCGTTGATGTGCTTTTCGACCCTGTATTTGCGCTCCCATTACCTCGTTGATGTCCTCGCCGCCTTTGTCTATGCTCCGGTCGCTTACCGATTGAACGATTTCCTCCTCGCACACTGGCCGGGTGAACAGGCCTCCCCTGCCCGCCCTCCCGCCGGTCAGGTGGAAGGTGCCGCGGTCGCGGCGAGTCCGGCATCCGAAACAGGCAAATCCTGAGGCAAAACTCCCCGCACATGCTCAATCAACTCACCATTTCCGAACTCACCTCCCGAATCGCCAGGCGCGATGTCTCCGCCCGCGAAGCCATCCAGGCCTGCCTGGATCGCATCCAGCGGGTGGATGGGCCGATCCATGCCTTCCTCCGTTGCGACCCGGCCGACGCGCTGGCCCAGGCCGATGCCGTGGATCGGGCGCTCGCCACGTGTGACGGCGCCGCCCGGCAATTGCTCGGAGTACCCGTCGCCATCAAGGACGTCATCGCCGTCAAAGGACATCGCCTCAACTGCGGCTCGAAGATCCTCGGCGATTTCATCTCGCCCTACGATGCCACTGTCATCGAAAAATTAAAGTCCGCCGGCGCCATCGTTTTCGGGCGGCTGAACATGGACGAGTTCGCCATGGGCAGCTCGACGGAAAACTCCGCCTTCGGCGCCACCCGCAATCCGTGGGACACGACCCGCATTCCCGGCGGATCTTCGGGCGGCTCGGCGGCGGCGGTGGCCGCGGGTGAATGCATCGCCAGCCTCGGCTCCGATACCGGCGGCTCGATCCGCCAGCCCGACGCGTTATGCGGAGTAGTGGGTTTGAAGCCCACCTATGGACGCCTCTCGCGCTATGGCCTCGTCGCGTTCGCTTCCTCGCTCGACCAAATCGGCCCGTTCGCCCGGAGTGTCCGGGACGCCGCGTTGATGCTCGAAGTCCTGGGGGGCGTTGATTCCCGGGATTCGACGAGCGTGCCCCGGCCCGTTCCACACTATTCCACCGGCCTGACCGGCGACATCAAGGGGCTGAAGATCGGCCTGGCGAAGGAGTACATGATCGGCGGACTGGATCCGGAAGTTAAACAGGCGGTCGATGCGGCCGTCAGGCAATTGGAATCCCTCGGGGCTGAAATTCTCGATGTTTCCCTCCCCCACACCGAGTACGCGGTTGCCACCTACTATATCATCGCCACCGCGGAGGCGAGCGCCAACCTCGCCCGCTTCGACGGCGTTCGATATGGCCTGCGCGTGGACGGCGCCGACCCGATCGAGATGTACGGCAGGACGCGCGGGGCGGGATTCGGGCCGGAAGTGAAACGCCGCATCATTCTTGGCACTTACGTGCTCAGCAGCGGCTATCATAACGCTTTCTATCTGCGCGCGCAAAAGGTCCGGACGCTGATCCGAAACGACTTTCTCAAGGCATTCGAGACCGTGGACGCCATTGTCACTCCGACGACGCCGACGGCGGCGTTCAAGATCGGAGAGAAATCCGACGATCCATTACAGATGTATCTTTCGGACATTTTCACTATCTCCTGCAACCTGGCGGGCATTTGCGGCATCAGCATTCCGTGCGGCTTCACCGGCGACGCTTCGCCGCGGCTCCCGATCGGCCTGCAACTGCTCGGGAAGCCATTTGGCGAGGAGGCCATTTTGAAAATCGCCCATGCCTACGAGCAGAGCACGGGTTGGCACGAGCAAACGCCGCCTTTGGGCGGTTAGGCAGCCCTCGGAAACATCTTCCTGCGTAGCCGCCATTGTGAAATGGCGGAAAGATCCGCTCGCGGCGACTGGGTCCGCCAATTCACATTGGCGGCTACCCGATTCCGGCCTCAGATGTGTTCGCCGATCGTCGGCGGCGGATGATAGGCCAGGTCGCGTTCCGGCGCCAGACCCGCCGCTTCCTTGGCCAGCACCCGGTAGGCGCGGATCTGAAAGGAAAATTCCCGGCCGTCCTCCAGGCCAAGCTGGACGTACTCTTCCTTGGTCATGCGGCTGCGCAAGAGGAGTCCGGAAGGCAGTTCGAACTCCAGCCGGAGCATGATCCCGAGGAAAAACGTGTGGCGCAATACGGCGCGATACGGAAAGAGACTGAGATCGTTGGAGATCTGCACGGCGTAAGGCCGGAATCCGATGCGCAGCCGGGCGCCATCGGGCTGCCCTTCCCCGGGGAATTGCAACTCCCCCACGCGGGCGACGCCGTCCCTGACTTCGGCATCGAGGACATTCATCACGCCGATGAAGCGGGCGACGAATTCGTTCGCCGGCTGCTCGTACACCTCCCGCGGGGTGCCCACCTGTTCGAGGTGGCCGCGCGAAAAGATCACGATCCGGTTGGAGACTTCGAGGGCTTCCTCCTGATCGTGGGTGACGAAAATGGTGGTGACGTTGAGGTCATGATGCAATTTGACCAGCCACTCGCGAAGTTCCTGCCGGATCTTTGCATCCACGGCGCCGAAGGGTTCATCGAGCAGCAGCACGCTCGGCTTGGGAGCGAGCGCGCGCGCGATGGCGACCCGCTGGCGCTGTCCGCCGGACAGTTGGTGCGGATAGCGCTTGTCCAACCCCCCCAGGCCGAACAGCTCCAGCAACTCGGTCACGCGCGCTTTGACATCGGCCCGTTTCCATTTCTTGATCTTCAAGCCGAACGCGATGTTCTTGAACACGTTCATGTTCTTGAACAGGGCGTAATTCTGGAACACGAAGCCGATGTTGCGGTCCTGCACCGACAGATCGTTCACGCGCTGGCCGC
>JBEKFT010000332.1:0-3168 GCA_050013175.1 Verrucomicrobiota bacterium | reverse complement strand
GCCAGATTGCAGCAGATCTGAACTGGTCGAGCCAGAACCAGGGGTGTACGACGTTGGGCTTGCACCCGTGCCGAGATCATAAAGATAGACAGAGTTCGAAGCGAACGCACCGCCCACATATATTTGGAGAGTGTTTAAAATGCCCGGACTGCGTACCTGGAAACTCTGGCTTAGGGCATATGGCGGCGAACTGCCATACTCCTGCTCGGGGACAGTGAAAGCAGTTGGCGAATCGCCGGTAGCGATGGTGGGAGTGCCGATCCAGCTTGAGCCCAGATCCTGAATCGCCGTGATACTGCCATGGGTGCTCAGGGTTACGGCTGCGATTGCGATTGCCGCTGCAGTATGCCTCTTGAACATAGGAGACTCCTTCTGATTGACAACGTTGGTTGTTGCTGCTGACGCTAATCCTCAGCACACATTATCCATGTACCAGCCACCCTGACAAAGTCAAGCTCGAAGTCATCGAAGGTCTGGACAATTGTCAACGCGCCCTTCAAACGTCAACCCGGCAGACTTCCAATTCCATCTGCCGATGCCGGAGGCTGTTTGGGCGCCGGGAAGGTCCTCGGCCTCCTCGACCCGAAAGGCCGGGAAATTGTCATGGACAGGCTGTCGTCCGCATGCAAATGAGTAGGAGGATTTCATTGCAATGCACGACATACGATTCAAGAGACTGCGCAAGCGGATCTCGGACGGACAACACTGACAATGAACGCGCCCGCCCGAACTGAAAGGTCATCGCTGTCGCCCGGTGGCTGGTTGAATCGCACCGTGCTCGGGGTCGGGCTGGCATCGCTGTTCAGCGATTGGTCGCATGAAATGGCCACGACCGTGATGCCTGCGTTTCTGGCGACGATGGGCGTCGCGGCGGCGTGGCTCGGTTTGATTGAGGGGGTCTCGGACGGGCTGTCGAGCTTTGCCAAGATGGCATCGGGCTATTACACCGACAGACTTCAGCGCCGAAAACCCATCGCGATTGCCGGCTATCTGGTCACCGCGTTCGGCACGGCTTCGTTCGGATTGGCGACGTCGGCCTGGCATGTTCTTGCCGGCCGTGCATTTGCCTGGTTGGGGCGCGGTGTGCGCACCCCGGTGCGCAAGGCGCTGCTGGCCGGGTCGGTGACGAAGGAGATGTATGGCCGCGCGTTCGGCTTCGAGCGGATGATGGACACGATGGGCGCCATCGTCGGCCCGGCTTCGGCGTTCGTCCTTCTCCAGGTGTTTCACCATCATTACCCGGCATTGTTCGCGGTGACGCTGGTTCCGGGTCTGATCGCGGCCGGCCTCATCGCTTTCGTTGTGAAGGAAAAATCCCGCACACGCGTGCCGCATATTTCGCTTGGCGGGCAATTGCGCCTGTTACCGGCCGCTTACCGCAAACTTTTGGTTGCGTCGGGGTTGTTCGGGTTGGGCGCCTTCGCGCACACGTTGCTGATTTTGTTGGCCACCCAGAAATTGACGCCAACGCTGGGCGCGACGAGGGCAGCCAGCGTGGCCGTCGCGCTCTATTTGCTTCACAATGTTTTTTATGCCTCGTTCGCGTTCATCGGCGGCTGGCTCGGCGACCGCTTGCCCAAGAACCGGCTTCTGGCTGGAGGCTATCTGATGTCGGCAGCCATGTCATTTTGCATCATGTTCCTGCCCGCCACCATCGGCACGCTGGCGCTGGTTTTCATCCTGGGCGGAACGAACGTGGCCCTCGAAGAGACGCTGGAGGATTCGCTTTGCGCTGAACTGGTCGGCAAGGAGCATCACGGAGTGGCCTTCGGCACCCTGGCGACGGTCAACGGAGTCGGGGATTTGCTGTCGAGCGTCGTGGTGGGAGCGCTGTGGACGGGGTTCGGGACGCTCGTGGCGTTCGGTTACAGCGCGGCGCTTTCCATCGCCGGGGCGTTGCTGGTTTGGAAGCTTCGTCCGACCCCCGGCAACTGAAGTGCCAGGATCGTCACAAGGGGCGTTCCGCCAGGGTTGAGTGCCCTCTACCGGCGCAGGATCTTCTTCGCAGCGCGTTCGACGGCTTCGGCCAGCTCGCGGGGCTGCGCGACCACCGCGTCTCCGCCCCAGCTCAGGACCCAGTGCTTGACCTCGTCCAGTCCGGAAAGTTTCATGCGCAGCTCCACTCCGCCGCCGGCGAGCTCGCGCAACCGTTGGGATTCATGCCATTTTTTCTCGCGCACATAGTCCGCCACCCGCGCATTGAAGCGAATGACGATCGTGTAACGGCCCTGCCCGGAATGCACGCCGAAGCTGTCTCGCAGGCGCTGGTCCAGCGAAAAGGCCGGGGACGGCTGGAACGTGCGGCCGGTGAGGGTTGCGGACCGGATTCGGGCGGGGACGAAGGTGCGGATGTCCTTTCGCAGGTGGTCGTAGGCGAACAGATACCACTCGCCGTTGATGTTCGCGAGGTGATACGGGTCGATCACTCGCGCTTCGATCTCGTGCCGGCCGGGTTTGCGGTAGCGAAGTTCCAGTTGCTGCCGTCGGGCCGCCGCCTTGGCGAGGGTGTCGAATATGTCGAGGTCGAGCCTCTGTTCGGCCCGGGTGCGGAACGAGATGGTCCGCTCGATGTCCGACAGGTTGAAGGAGATGGTGTCGGGCAGCGACTGCTGCATTTTGTTGATGGCGCTGAGGAGGGGTTTCTCGAAGTTCGTGCCGCGATATTGCTGGAGCGCCTTTTCGGCGACAAGGAGGGCAAACAACTCGCCCTCGGTGATCTGGACCGTCGGAAACGCGCTCACTTCCTCGGTGTAGCCGTAACCGAACCGGCCGCCGTCGTACTCCAGCGGAAGCCCCAGGCGGTCGCGCATGAACTCGAGATCGCGATGAACGGATTTGGTGCTGACCTCGAGCTCGCGCGCGAGGGTGGTCGCATTGGGAAATGTGCCGGAAAGAATCGCCTGGTGAATCCGCAACATCCGCTCCAGCGGCGGGCGGGACAACGGCATGCCCGCGGTCTTACCGGGCCGCTCCCCGGAACGGCGAGGGGGGTTCGGCGGCGGCGAGCGATAAGGTCGAGTCGTCAATGATCAGCGATCCGTTCAGTTTGTTATAGGCGTTGGAGTGCAGGAACACCACCCGCCGAAATCCGCAGCCGCCGAGAATCGTTTTCCACTGCGCCACCAGACGGCCCAGATCCTGTGGCGAATACGTCCAGCCAATCACCAC
>JBEKFT010000331.1:0-3187 GCA_050013175.1 Verrucomicrobiota bacterium | reverse complement strand
CCGCATTGACTCCCGGAGCTGTCAAACTTCGGGAGTCCTCCGGCAGAGCCGGAGGGTTTCCTGTTGGACTAAGCGATCTCCATTCCCCGTCACTCTCTAGCCACTAAAATCCGTGAATATCCGAATAAAGAAACATCGAATCCCCAACAGTGAACACCGGACATCCAATGATCAGGCGCCGGTGGTTCCGGGTCCGTCATTGGAAGTCGGGCGTTGAATGTTGAATGTTAGATGTTTCACGACACAAATTTCGGTTCATAAACCGGCCCAAGGCCATGTTTGCGCAGCAGTTCGATAAACCGGGCGATGCCGCGCTTCTCGTCGGCGCCCATGTGGTAGTGAACGTGCCAGCCAAGGTAATCCTTGCGAAAATTGTAATTGTATTCCGTGCGGTTGCGGATGATGTCGTCCAGGGTGTCCAATCCGAAATCGCGCGCCTCGCGCAATTGTCGGCGCAACGTTGAGTTTTCAACGCCACGGCGCAAGGCCCATACCGCATACACAAACGGCAGGTTCGTCAACTCGTGCCAGGCTGCGCCCAGGTCCCAGGTCTCGTGTTCGTGCGGCCCGAGGAGAAAATCCAGCGCCGGATCGCCGATCAGCAACGCGAAATCCGGCAGGGCGGCAAAATCATAGCCGGCCAGCGGCTTGAACTCCGGCCTCAAGCCGCGCTCCGCCAGCAGAACCCGCAGCAAGTTGACACTGGTGATCGAAGCGGGATCGCAAAAAATCTCCCGCGCTTCCTCGATGGGTTTTCGATGAGCCAGCAGAATGGATTGGACTTCGCCCAGCGACGCAATCGCGATCTCGTCCAAAATATCGTACCGGTCGGTGAGCAGGACTTCCGCCAGGCTCACGAGCGCGGCGTCCAATGCATCGCACCGCAACATCTCGGCCAGCTTCGAAGGAACTTCAAAAACGACTTCCTCCTCCAGTCCGCGGGTGAGTGGAACGGCATTCAGGTAGGACACGGAGCCGACGCGGAACGGCGCCAGGGATTGGCCAAGGTTGCTCTCGCGCTGCAGGATTGAAGCGCGCTGTTCGCGCTCGACCCGATGCGCCAGCTCCTCCGCGCTGTCGCGAGGCGCCATGCGGAGTTTGGGAAGGTCTTCCGGCGAATTCATCTCACCGAATTTTGCCGCAATCGCGGCGAGGCTCAAATAAAATCCGTCAAATCTGGCTTCCTTCGTCACGCGAAGCCCGAGCCCCGGTTGGATTCGGCTGCAGGGGCAGATGGATTCTCACGCCGCCGGATTCGCCTTCGGCCGGCACCCTGATTTCAAGACTGCCATGATGGTTCTCAATGACCTTTTTCGCAACCGACAAACCCAGACCCGGACCCACGTTTCGTGTCGAGAAAAACGGCAGCGTTGCTTTGTCCGCCAGTCCCGGCGGGAAGCCGCCGCCATTGTCGCGGAAGTCGATGACCACCTCGGCTGGCGACCCGCTTGGTTCACAAACGGCGCAGTGAACATCCACCTCGGGATCAGCCGGGTTGGCCTGCAACGCATTCAAAATGATTTCCGAAAAGGCGAGTGTCAGCCCGGCAACGTCACCCTTGATCTGAACGGGGCCGGGGGTGGCGTCGAAGTGCAATCTGGTCGGATGGGTGCCCTGGTTTTTGACGGCTGAAGTGTAGGCTTCTTCCAGGACGGCCTGGAGCGCCACCGATTCAAAGACAGGCTCGATCTCTCCCGCGAGGTGGCGCATCTGGCTGATCAAGCGGGAAACGCGGCGGATTCCTTCGGACAGGGCGGCGTCGAAAGACACGCGAAACTCCGGATCACCGTATCGTTCGGCCAGAAGCTGCTGGTGTGTCGAAATCGGCACGATGGCGTTGCCGATCTCGTGCAACAAGCGGTTGGCCATGACCCGCACCAGCCGCAGGTTGGCGGTCTCGACTTCCAGTTGCTTCAACTCATCCGCCCTCCGGCGCAACTCCAGTTCCGTCATCACCAGCCGGGCGAGCACGCGCAACGCTTGCTGCTGGGAGGAGCGCAACTGGCGTGGTTTCCGGTCGAGCACGCACACCATTCCCAGAATATGTCCTCCCCGATCCACGAGCTGGGCACCCGCGTAAAAACGAATCTTCGGCTCCTCGATCACAAACGGGTTGTCCTGGAATCGTTTGTCCAGGGCGGTGTCCGGCACCACGAACACCTCCTTCTGCAGAATCCCGTGGCCACAAAACGACATGTCCCGCGAAGTTTCACTGGCGCTGATTCCCACCTTGGATTTCAGCCAGACGCGATCGTCATCCACGAAAGTGATCAATGCCATGGGAGCCTCGCAAATGGCCGCCGCGAGGTCCGCTATCTCGTCAAACACCTCTTCCCGATCCGTATCCAGCACGCGATGCAACCGCAGAGATCTTAACCGATCCCCTTCATCTCGCGGCTTTTTTGGCGCCAACATATTTCATCCTCCAGTTCAGGCCTGTTATTGTCGTCGCAGCCAAACACACTTTTCCATGATGCACATCCTCTTTTCAGTCAATTGGCCAAGGTTACGAACCACTATACGCCTTAAAACCAAGCGCGCAAATCGGGCATCTGGAAAAACCCGGCAACCGGCGGAGCCTGCGGAGTGCGGGTCTGCGACCCACACCAATGAAAACCAATCGGCGAAGGCCCATTCGCGCTCGCAGCACCGCGACATCGGCGCGCCAGATCCGGCTTGCTTGAAAAGTTGCGCGTGCGATTCGGCTCGCGGCCGCGTATGAAATCTGCCAAAGATTGTTGAAAGAAGTGGCACGCGACGCCTGATGAAGCCCCGCGAACTAGCCCGCGCAAAGATTGGCAAAATCACACCGCCGGCCTTTGACCACATCAACCGGCAGATTCCGCCCGAGCCGCACACGGCCATGTACGTGTGGCACAAGTATTGGTCGCGCAAGACGTGGAATGTCGTCGGCGAGCACATCAAGGCTTACACCAGAGAACATCAAGTTGTGTTCGACCCATTTGCCGGCAGCGGTGTGGTGGCTGTTGAAGCGGCGCGGAACAAACGCCGCGCCATCGTGTGCGATCTCAATCCGGCGGCCAGCCACATCACGGAATTGACGTTGCGTCCGGTCAACACCTTGAAACTCCTTGAAGCCTTCGAGCGGCTGCGTGAGCGGGTTCAAAAACGCGTCGTCGAACTTTATACCATCCACTGCTTAAAGTGTGGTCAACCCATCATTGCA
>JBEKFT010000330.1:0-3191 GCA_050013175.1 Verrucomicrobiota bacterium | reverse complement strand
GTCCATTCTGCAAAATCATACGACGAGCGCCGGGTGCAAGCGACCCGAATCATTCCGCGAATCGTCACCTCTCACCTGTCACTCGCCAGGTTTGGTTCTCCAAGATAAGGGCATTCCGGCTGATGAAAAGGAAATTTACACAAGCGGGATGGTACGGGGCAGGCGCACCACCTCCGTTCCGGCGATTTTGTCGTGCCATCCCTGTTTGCTGTTGTCCCACGCAATCCACAGGAACCCCAGGAAAAATACGAAGACGGAAAGACCCGCAGCCAGGCCGCGCACGAGGGCGACGACGAAGGTCAGAGGCGCGCCATCCGTGCGCACGACCTGGAGCTTGAGAATAATGCTGCCGATGGTGGTTCCTTTCCACGTCCACATTCCGACGAAATAGGCCAGAGCGACAATGAAACCGAGAGGCAGTCCGCCGACCATGGCGCTGAGAACACCCACGATGACGATGTCAAGAACCGCGGCGCCCATGCGTTCCCAGAAGCCGGCCCGTGGAAACGACAGCAACTGGGGCAGGAGCGGCGGCTGGAGGGGAGGCGTGCCCCCCGCCATCCCGGGTTGTGGGGCAATCAGAGGCGGGGCCGGGCGTTGGACAGCCGCGGGATCAGGCACGGGTGCAGTGCCTGGCGGCGGGGCGGCGCTCGATGGGAAGACGGGCGCGGTTACAGGCTGAAACGGAACTGGAGCGGGCGTGGCGGGTGGCAATCCAAACGCCGGGGCCGGTGTGATTGGTTTATCGGGCATTTCCCTGCGCAGACGGCTGAAGCCGGCGGTGACGGCGCAACCCAGGCCCCAGACGCCGGTAATGGCATATGCGATCAGCCCCAGAATGGGCACCATGTAGAGCAGGGTGAGAAGAATTGAACCGATCAGAAAGGCCACGAGCGGCTTTTGAAACACGCCTCCCCGACGGCCTCCCACCCTCAATCCCAGCCATTCAAGGATGGCGACTTTGCCGATCACCGCTCCGAAGCAGACGGCTGCGATGAGGAATGGCGCGACAATCAAGCCGATGCCTGTGGCTGCGAGGATCAATAACACCACCGGCACGAGCAGCTTTGTCAGCAACCCCAGGCAAAACGTGGTGGCCGGACGCCGGGTGAGTTCGTCCACACACACCTGGACCGGTCCCGGGAACACGGCGGCCACCAGGAGATAAACCACGAAGAACACGGCCGCGACAATCCAGACCCATCCGACCTGCGGGGCCAGCGGGCGAAGTTCCAGGACGCAATACCTAAACCACTTCCGGAGCCATTCGAGGCTGGGCCACGCGATCGGCGAGCGCAGATTCACCCTCTGGCCATGAACCACCGCCCCTTCGGCGATGTCGAGTTTGCCTCCAACGGAGACGGCATCATGTTCCACCTCCGCTCCCGGGGCGACCGCGACACCGCCCAGTACCGCGACGGCATCCCGGTGCAGGAGGGCTCCCTTTCCCACCCTGACATTGCCCAGAACGGCTACGACCGCATCTCCCACCTCGCCGTCCACTTCGAGAGTGCCCCCGATTACGACGACGGCATTCTTGACTTTCCCGTGGATTTTTGCCGAGCCTCCGATGACCACTACTTCATCGGCCGTTTCGCCGGCTTTCAATTCCGCGTTCTGTCCCATGAGCACGATCTGGCGCGGCTCGTCCGTCGTCTCGCCATCTTCGTTCGCAGCCGGCTCGTTAGTGACCAGCTCAGCGGGCGCTTGGCCGGGCGCGGGGCTATTTGTCGAAACGTTTGCATTTGCGTCCCGGGCAGGGACAGCCGGCGCGAGCCGGAGGCAGCAGGCGGCGGCAAACAACACCAACCAGATTCGCTTTGTATTTGTCATCATAAAGCCTTTTCGTGTTTTGCGAACGCGAGTCGCAGATAAATTGCGCCGGCCCCAAGGCACAGAGAGCAACCCAGGGCCAGCGCCACCGAGCAGGAGATGAGAAAAACCGCGCCAAACTTCTTCAACACCAGGACCCCCGAACCGGCGAGCGCCTCCAGCGTGTTCCCGATCGTGGCAAGTCCCGAAAGAGGCTCCTCCATTCTGCGTATGGCGAACAGGATTGTCCGGGAATGCGCCATTGCGGAGCCGGCTGCGCAAAAGCCGGCAAACAGCGCCAGGAGGACAGTGAAACATGCCCAACGCAAAGCCGGAGGCCATGTCAGCCAGGAACGTCGGTACCACGGAAATCGGGAGCGCCGATCGAGGGCCGACATGACCCTGGTCACGAGTGAATCCGGCGCGGCCAATTCCGGCAAACGCTTCAGCTCCCGGCTGATGCCGGCTTCCAACTGCTTTTCGTAATCCGCGTTCATTCGGACAGGGTCAGGGCGCTTCCGATCCCAACTTGAGGCGGAGCTTCCTTCGCAAGGCTTCGCGTCCGCGGAAGATGTCGGTTTTCACTTTGCCGAGCGATACGCCGAGCTTTTCGGCGATTTCATCGTAAGAGAGTTCATCGAAGTGGAAGAGCACCAGCGGGACACGTTGAGGGGCGGGCAGGGCCTGCAGGGCCCGTTCGACCAGGGCGCATCGCTCGGCCTTGTCCATCTCTTCTTCCACATTTTTTTCATCCGCGGGGAATTCCAACTCCCGGCTTTCATCCCGGCCGGAGAGCGGCAATTCCGAAAAAAAGCTCCAGCGCGACCGATAGCGAGTGAGATGATTCAGGCTTAAATTCGTGGCCACGGTCTTGAGCCAGCCGGCGGCGGTCGGACTGGCGCAGATCCTGTCGAAGTATTGGTATGCCTTGAGAAACACCTCCTGCGTGACATCTTCGGCTTCGGTTTGGTTGGCGAGCAGGCGCATGGCGGTGCTAAATACCATGTTTTGGTAGCGTCGCATGAACGCCTCGAACTGTTGCACATTGGTCATGGACAAACCGTGGCGGTTCGCGACGGATTCTAGGCGCGGAGGGTTGGCGAATGCAAAACTGTTGCATAATAAGCTGAGGGGATGCAGCGCATCATATCTCAGAGGAATAACCCGGTGGACGGTGGTTTTGTTTCAAGAAAACCCCTCCTGGTGTCGGTTCCTGGGAAGCCCTCAATCCTGAATCGGGAACACCAGCGCAGAAAAAAGGAAAGGCCGGACTTTCGTCCGGCCTTCTCCGAGAACAAAGCGCTTCAGGGCTTTTCGAGTGGCTTGCGCTGGCCACTAACACCCGTCATTCGATGCGGCGCCACAGACATACGCCGTTC
>JBEKFT010000329.1:0-6154 GCA_050013175.1 Verrucomicrobiota bacterium | reverse complement strand
CCTGCGCGTGGTTGACGACGACCATGGTGCCATCGGGAAGATAGCCGACGCCCTGGCCTTTGTCCCGGCCCTCGCGGGCGATGCGCAGGTTGACGACTTCGCCGGGGAGCAGGATGACGCGCAGCGATTTGGCCAGCTCGTGCATGTTGACGCAATTGATCGACTGAAGTTCCGCGAGTTTGGCGAGGTTGTAATCGTTCGTGAACAGCTTCGCGCCGAGATTTCGCGCGAGCCGGACCAGCTTGGAGTCCACTCCCTGTTCCTCGGGGAAATCTCCATCGTGAACCTTCACTTCGTTGCGGGTGTTGCGCTGGATGCGATTGAGGATTTCGAGGCCGCGACGGCCGCGGGCGCGCTTGATCGGATCATTGGAATCGGCGACCTGCATCAGTTCCTTCAGCACGAATCGCGGCACGACGATCAGACCTTCGAGAAAGTTGGCTTCGATCAAGTCGGCGATGCGTCCGTCGATGATGACGCTGGTGTCGAGCAACAGGAGGTTATCCGGGCGGTTTTGCGGGGAAAACCGGACATAAGGGATGATGAGGGAGAAATCCTCCTTGTTGCTGCGCATGGCGAGCACGATGCCGATGTAGCTGAAACTCAAAAACAAGGCCAGCCGGATGAGCCAGCGCACTTTATCCTCGGTATTCTCGAACAGGCCTGAATGATCGATGAGCAGCGCGACGACCGTTCCGAGCAGCAGTCCAAAGGTCGTGGCCGAGAAGGCCCGCAGGGAGAACCCCTTCAACATTTCATCCACCGCGATCATCAGCCAGCCGAAGCCGAAGCCGATGACCATGCCCAGGACTCCGGAGAACGGCACGCCCACGAATTCGGGGCGTACCTGGCTGACGGCGTAACCGCCCGTCGTGCACAGGCACAAAAACAGGATGCGGATGACCCACAGCGACATCATATCAATCGGAGGCGTTCTTCGGCGATGCCAGCGGTTTCGAGGCCGGCGCGGCGGTCCTGGGCGGGGTTTTGCTCCACAGAATCCCCCACAGTCCGACCCGGTTCAAGTTGCTCGTGGTGACGGCCAGGTTGCCGGCAATTTCCTGAAAATGAGTCGCCAGGACTTCGTTCCGCAGGACATTTCCCGCCAGTCCCTTTCCCGACTGCAAATCGTCCAGCAGGGATTTCAGCACGACCGTGGAAGATTCGATGTTTTTCACCGAGAGCGTAATTTCCGCGCTGTTGGTGGCCAGCATGCCGCCAAAGCTGCCGCCGAGCTGGTTGATCTGGCCCGAGAAGTAGTCGATGTTGCTGACAGCCAGCGCGATCGAGGGGGAGTTCGATTCCACCAGCGAGTTGAGGCTGTCCACCGTGGCCAGGGCATGTTGCGAAGCGACGCGCATGTTGTCCACGGTGATGGCCAGGTTTGTCAGGGTTTGCTCGTTCAACACCAGCCGGCGCACGTCGGAGATGGCGTCATTCAGCTTCGTGGCGGTTTCATCGATGCGCTGGATGAAACCCGAAGCGGAGCGGGCGACTTCCTGCAGGTTGAACGGTTCCTGAGCGGATGCCATGTCCCCGGACTTGAAGGTGGGGCCTTCGTTGTGGGTGGGTTCGATCGCCACAAACTGGTCTCCGAGAAACCCGGATTGTTCGATCACGAACCGGGCGTCCTTGTAGATGCGATATTCCTTGTAGATCCGCAGGGTGATGGTGACATCCTTGCCGTCGGGGTTGAGTTTGATGGCGGAAACGGAGCCGATCTGCACCCCGGCCATCAGAACGGCCGCGCGGACTTTCAACCCGCCGACGTTTTTGGCCGTGAGATACAGGTTGTACGTCGGCCGGAACAGAGAGGTGCCTTTGCTGAACTCGAGCAGCAGCATGGCCAGCATCGCCAGTCCCACCAAAACGAACAGCCCGACTCTCCACTCGAGGCGCTTCCTTTCCATATCAATTGCCCGGTTCCTTCGGATCGGAAACGCCTTCGATGAAACGGCGCACCACGGGATCGCTGGAGTGAAAGATCTCGTCGGGCGTTCCCGCCGCGTAAATTTTCTTCTCGTGCAACATGAGGATGCGTTGGCCGATGCGATGCGCGCTGCGCATTTCGTGCGTCACCACCACGCTAGTCACATTGAACCGGTCGCGCACTCTTAAAATCAACTGGTCGATGCTGTCGGCCGCCACCGGATCCAGCCCCGTTGTCGGTTCATCATACAGCACGATCTCCGGCCGGTAAACGATGGCCCGCGCCAGTCCCACCCGCTTCCTCATGCCGCCCGACAGCTCCGCCGGCCTCCGGTTTTCGATGCCGGGCAAATTCACCACTTCCAGCGCCGAAGCGACCCTCTGCCGGATTTCCTCCGGCCCCAGCGAGCCGTTATGCCGGAACGCAAACGCCACATTCTCCGCCACGGTCATCGAATCGAACAACGCCGCGCCCTGGAATAACATGCCAAACTTGCTCCGCACCCGGAGCAGGGCCCGCTCGTCCATCGGCACGATGTCCTCGCCGTCAATCAAGACCTGCCCCGCATCCGGCTTCAACAGGCCGATGAGGTGCTTGAGCAGAACGCTCTTGCCGCCGCCGCTGCGTCCGATGATGACCACGGATTCGCCGGTTTCAATCCGAAAACTGACTCCGTCCAGAACCCGCTGCTGGCCGAAGCTCTTCTTCAGATCCCGGACCTCGATCATAAGCTGTGAAAGATCGTTCCCAGCGACAGGGTCAAAAAGAAATTGGCGATCAGGATGGTGATGGACGAATAAACGACCGACTCGGTGGTGGCGCGTCCCACCCCTTCCGCACCTTCGCCGCACGTCATGCCCTTGTAACAGCCCACCATCGCCACAATGCCGCCGTAGATGAAGGCCTTGATCAAACCCACGGCCACGTCCCCGGTCTGGGTGTATCGCAGCATGTTGTACCACGAATACGTCGGATCGATTCCCAGCAGATGAACTCCGACGATGTAACCCGCGCCGATGCCGAGGTCCGTCGCCAGCGTGCGCAGCGCATCGATCTGTTCGGTCACGCGCATGGTCCCCAACTCGGCCGCGATGGCGGCGCCGACGCGGCCGGCGACCATGAGGGCCGTCAGCACGGGGCCCAGTTCGCTGCACATCGAGACGCTGACAACGGCGAGCGTCGCCGTGTCCATTTTGACCTTGTGAAACTGGAAGAAAGTTTGCGCCCCCAGCACCATTCCCGTGAAGGCGCCCGTGATCAGCACCACGGATTGCGATTTGACCCCCATGAAATAAAGCTGATATAGCAAGTCGCGCGAATCGATCCTCCCGCGCAGCAGGGATGTGAGGGTTTCCTTGGTCAACAGGGTAATCCGGCCCAGTCCCTCCAACCAGGCGCCCACCCATGTGTCGGCCAGGAAATTCATGGGAGAAACCTAACAAAGAGAATCACGGTTGGCTAGACCGATTCGACAGACGCAGGACAGACGGGCGCATCTTGAGACTGCCCCCGATCGCAAACAGGACGGAGCGCGGCGTTTAGAGCCAGCGTGTAAAGCTCGAATGGTAACACCGGCCACTGGCCCGTCCCGTCCGGCGACCCGCCGGACGAAATGGAGAGGGGCGTTCCATTTGAAATTCAGGCCAAAGTGTCGCCCGTCGTCCAGCTCTTCCGGTCGGCGAGTCGCCCGTTCCACCCATTCCAGAGACAGCCAATGAAGTCCGTGGGATCGGAGGCAGTGTCAAGATGCGCCAAGCCATGCCCGTCGCGGCTCAGGGTCGCAATGCGCTCCCTCCACCAAATCGCTTGCCGGATTAAAACGCCGGGGCCACCTGCAGCCTTTCTCCGGGTTTGACGACCAGATCCTCGCCTTTCGCCCAAACCGAGTCGTTCAACAGCAACTTGAATTTGAGTTTTTCACCCGCTTCGCCCGACCATTTCCACACGGAGCCGCCGACGCAGGTGAGTGGAATTCCCTGATTCCAATTGAGTCCGTGACCCTCGCCTCGCAGATAAAGCCGGTTGCCAAATCCGACGTCGATCTTGGCTTCGATCGTGACGGTCTTGCTGTTTGCCTGACCCGGTTGGGGCGTCCTCGGCGTTGGCCCGGCAACTTGAGTGCTTGTCTTGGTTTGTTCCGGCATGGATGGCGACGCAGAATCTCTGCGGCTCGCGCCTTTGAATCCTTTTTCGAATCTCATATAATTCAGTAATTTTTTTGTTCAGGTTGTGTCATTTCCAACAGACCAGCGGAGGTATTCCCGCAGGAACCTCGCGCCTCGTTGTCTCATGAGCAAGAGCCATTCCTACTGGAAACGCCTTGCTTGATATTGCATAGACACTGCCGCCGCGCTTTCGTTCGTTAAAACTTCAAGTTCCAACCGGTCGTTGCGTACTTGTCACGCGCCAGTAACGCGATCGTTTCGAGCGGAAACGTTTCGAGGGGCTCGAACGCGTTCCAGGCCTCCCGGATCGCCCGCTTCACGGATTCGGCGGGCAGGCCGAGATTGGCCAGAAACTCGCGGTGCGGGCGGTTGTGCCGGTACGCGGGCTGTTTCGACGGCATGGGCAAAACCGTTCCGACGAGCGCGAGATCGAGTTGCAGCAGAAGGGTTCCGTGAAAAAGCAGAAACTGCCGCTTGCGCCGTTGCGCGTTGCCGGAGACCTTCAGTCCCCCAATGGCAAGGTCGCTTTGGCCCTGCGGCTCGACCGTTCTTCCGGCCAGCGCCGAGAGGGCGGCGCTGTGCCGTTTCAAGATGAACTCGTTCGTCGAGGAAATGCTGCGCAGAGGTCCGGCGCCGTCGAATTTCAGGATCAGGGAATAATTCAGGCAGCCGGGACCCTGCAGCACCGCGCCGCCTCCGCTGCAACGGCGCAGTACCGGAATGCCGAGCCTCTCGACCGCCTCCCGATCGACCTCGGTCGCCACACGGTTTGCATGGCCGAGCACCACAAAATGCATCTGCGGTTCCCAGAAACGCAGGATTTCATGCCCGCAGCCGCCCTCGCAGAAATCGAGCAGCCCCTCGTCGCAGGCCAGATTCTCCGCCGGAGTCCGCAGGGTCAGGTCGAGGCATTTCATTTGGCTTGCGTCGTCGGAGGACCCGATCGTTTGACGGGCCGCCTTCGCCGCAACGTCGCCGGCCTTTCCCGCACTGCAGGGCTGATTCATGAAGGTTGCCAATCGTGGTGGCGACGGCTCGTCGCCAGGATACGTGCTGTTTCGCACGCAAACCGCACCGGGGACGGGCCGTCCCCACCCCGTGATGAATTGGCCCTGCGTTTTGACGGGTGGATCCATGTTATGATTGACTGTCATCGGCTTGGCCATACTGTCTTGTGAGCCTCCGGTTCAGGCTTTCGCACAGGACCCGGGAACTGTAACCAGTGGAGTGGATTCGAGCAATCAAGTGAAACATCAGAATAAAAAAAAGCCGCCCGGGCCTCCTGCGCGGCCCGCGGAGCCGGCCGGCCGCGACGATGAGGAGAAAGTGCTGGGATCGATCGAGTCGTTGCTCGAAGTGGCCCTGAAGCAGCAGGGAGCGGAGCGCACGGCGCTGTTTTTGAGCCGGGTCACCGAGACCCTGCGGGCCGCGGGCATGGCGGCGCCGGTTCCCGTCAGCACACCCTACCTCAACACCATCCCGGCCGCGCAACAACCGCCGTTCCCCGGCGATTGGGAAACGGAAGTGCGCATCAAGAGCTACATCCGCTGGAACGCCATGGCCATGGTGGTGAATGCCAATCGACGGCACAACGGGCTGGGCGGCCATATTTCCACCTACGCCTCGTGCGCGACATTGTACGAGATCGCATTCAACCATTTCCTCCGCGGCCGCACGGAAAAATTCACGGGCGATCTCGTTTATTTTCAGGGCCACGCCACTCCCGGCATCTATGCGCGTGCCTTCCTGGAAGGCCGTCTGGACGAGCGCCACCTGCAGAACTTCAGAACGGAACTCGCCGAAGGCGGGGGGCTGTCTTCGTACCCCCATCCTTACCTGATGCCCGACTTCTGGCAGTTTCCGACGGTCTCCATGGGGCTGGGGCCGATCCTCTCCATCTATCAGGCGCGGTTCAACCGCTACCTGCGCGCCCGCGGATTCCTGGCCGGTGACGAGCCGAAGGTGTGGGCGTTTCTCGGCGACGGCGAATGCGATGAGCCGGAATCCCTCGGCTCGATCACTCTGGCCGCCCGCGAGAACCTCGACAACCTGATCTGGG
>JBEKFT010000328.1:0-3219 GCA_050013175.1 Verrucomicrobiota bacterium | reverse complement strand
GAAATTGAATCATCCGGCGGGAAGGCGTTTGCCATCCAGGCCGACGTCGGGCGCGTCTCCGAAGTCGTCCGGTTGTTTGACGAAACCATCGCCCGCTTCGGGAAGCTGGACATCCTGGTGAACAACGCCGGCCTCATGTTTACCAAACCGGTCAGCGCCATGACCGAGGCGGAATTCGACCGCATTTTTGCCGTTAACGTGAAGGGCACGTTTTTCGCCTGCCAGCAGGCGGCAACCCGGCTGGCCGACGGCGGGCGCATCATCAACGTGTCCAGTTCGACGACGGCGCGGATGATGCCGAACTACGCGGCTTACGTTGCCACCAAGGGGGCGGTCGAACAATTGACGCGCTCGCTCGCCGGGGAACTGGGGCCGCGCGGCATCACGGTCAATGTCGTTTCACCCGGCCCGACGGAAACCGAGCTGTTCAAGGCCGGCAAAACGGCGGAGCAGATCCAAAAATTCGCGCAGTTGGCCGCGTTCGGACGGCTGGGTCAGCCGATGGAAATCGCCGAGGTGGTGGCCTTCCTCGCGTCGGACGCGGCCGGTTGGGTCACCGGGCAGAACCTGCGCGTCAATGGCGGTGCCGCGTGAATGGAAATTGAGAATGGATGCCGCCTTCTGGAACGACCGCTACGCCGTCGCTGGCCATGTTTACGGTGAGGCGCCCAATGCTTTTGTAGCGGAAGTCGCATCGCAAATTCCCGCCGGGCTGGTGTTGTGCCTGGCCGATGCAGCCGGCCCCTGCAGTTATTGATTCGTGCTCAAACAGGTGGGGGCGGGAAGTTGCCGGAGTGAATCGGGGTGAACTCCGGGGGCGCCTTTCAATGCCAAAACGATCACTTTGCCAGCCAATGCTGAATCATCGCGGCGGCCACTTCGTCGCAGCCCTGCTCCGCGCCGGGACCGGCGATGTTCGTCGCCACGACGACGGAGAAATTCTTTTCCGGCGCAAGCCACATCACCGCATACCACATCAAATTCGAGCCATTGTGCATCAACGCGTTTCCGCCCGCCCAACTGCGCTTGACGACGACCCAACCGCAGGCGTAGTTGCCGCCATCGGACGGCGTGTGGAGTTTAACGAGGGTTTCAGGTTTCAACAGGCTACCCGCCCGGCTGCGCTGCATGTGGAAAATTGTAAAGCGGGCAAGGTCGTCGAGCGAACAATGGACGCGGCCGGCGGGTGCGATGGCCGGCGGGTGCGATGGCCGGCGGATTATCCTCCTGCGACGGCACGGTGATGGTCAATCGGCGGGTATGCCCCCAGGGCTCGTCCACCGCACCGGTTGTTCCCGGCGGTCCGAATCCGGCAGAATCCATGTGCAACGGCTTGAAGAGCCGTTCGGTGATCAAGGTCTCCCACGGTGTGCCGGTGAGCTTTTCCAGCATCGCACCAAGGATGGCGTAGCCTTGGTTCGAATAGATCATCTTCGTTCCGGGCGCAGCTTCCGGCGGTTGACTGAGGACGGCTTCGATAAATTCACGGCGCTGCCGGATGGGCGTGCCTTGTTGTTCCCAAGCCCGTTTCCATGCGGCGGCCGGCGGTGCGCCGGGAACGCCGCCGCGATGCGTGAGCAATTGCTCGACCGTCACGGTTTCATACTGCTTGTCCATCCTGCCCTTCAACTCGGGGAACACGTCTGTAATCGTGGTGTCCCAACGCAATTTGCCTTCCTCAATCAACAGGGCGGCCAGTGTGGCTGTCATGGATTTGGTGCAGGAGCCGATGTGGAATACGTCGTTGGTCGTCACCGGCGTGGG
Organism: Verrucomicrobiota bacterium; assembly: GCA_050013175.1. GTDB lineage: Bacteria > Verrucomicrobiota > Verrucomicrobiia > Limisphaerales > BOG-1460 > BOG-1460. Next base: position 1,455 of record JBEKFT010000328.1, on the reverse strand, counting down.
GTCGCCCGACTTGCGGACGCCCACGGCGGCGCGGTCGCAAATCCGGCCGTCTTTCACCACCACCACCGCGAGCGAAGGCAGGTCATGTTTTTTGCGGATGACTTCGAGTGCCTGGGCCAGATCCGCGGGCGTTGACGGCGCAGCGGATGCGGCGATGCCACAAACAGTCAAGGCTGGCAGCAGCATGATTCCCAACAGAATTCCGTTGTTCATGAATTGGATTTGCGTCGTGAGCGCATTGGTCTGGCGAGTTTAGTGTGAATTCTCATTAAGGCTGGTCAGCAGCGTTTCGAGTTCCTTCCGGCGCGGTTCCAGCTTTTTCCGCACGGCGAACTGGTTCAACCAGTAAACACCCCAGTAAACCAGGGCGCCAAGCAGTGCGGTAATCACCCAGGCGAACATCGCAGGAATGCCAGAAGTTCGCGCGCGCCAGGTCGAACAGCCGATCGAAATTCCCAAAGCCGCCGCAATCGGCAGCAAATACCACCAAAAGACATTTTTCAGGAGCCAGATCTGGTGATTGACCTGGTGCAATGAAGTTTCAATGCAGCCCTTTATGGAATCGTTTGCGGCCGGGTGTTTTCTGCGTTGCAGCAGGCGGTCCACCACCATGAATGCGCCGACGCCGAAGCAGGCGGCTGCAACCAGACAGTCAGTCCAATCCTGATGCCGCACGCCACGATGCAGGAAATACAGAGTGAGCAGAAACGCCACGCCCACTTCCCGCACGTCGCGCCAGAATATTGTCGCCCTGAACTGTTGCTGGTTGCGCCGGACTTCCTTCAGCAGGATGCCGGCATCGATCGTCACCGGTGCGCCGGCGTCCTGGGATTGCCACGCCTTTTGCAGATCTTCAAAGTTCATCGGGTGCTCCTTTCAGTTGCTCCGCCAATTGTTTGCGGATGCGATTCAGTTTCACGCCGACATAGTTTTCCGAAATGCCGAGCACCTCGGCCATCTCCTGGTAGCTCAGGCCGTCGAGGTGCATGAGCGCCAGCGAGCCGTCCACCTTGGGCAGTTGCCGGATGGCGGCATAGAGCCGTTCCACAATTTCCTGTTCCGGCAGCGAATCCACAGGACTCGGCTGGGCTCGGGGTGATGCGTCCAACTTCAAAAATGTTTCATGCCTCTCCCGCCGCCGTCGCTCCCCGCGTCGCCAGGCCAATGCGGTGTTGAAGGCCACGCGATAAATCCAGGTCGTCTCCTTGGCCTCGCCGCGAAAGGCCGGGATGGATGACCACACTTGCAGAAGAACATCCTGAAACAAATCGTCCTGATCTTGCGGCGCAGTCGCGCAGCCACGAACCACCTTCAACAGGAGCCCGACATGCTTATCTAGCCATCGCCGAAATATCGCTTCCTGTTCCTGGGCGGTCATTGAAGGCGTCTGCAATCAATTGAATAGTGACGCTGCCACGCCCTTTCTTACACGGAAAATGCGCTTTTTTGACAGTG
>JBEKFT010000327.1:0-3248 GCA_050013175.1 Verrucomicrobiota bacterium | reverse complement strand
CCAAAGTCCAAGGTCCAAGGTCCAAAGTCCAAGGTCCAAGCGGTTCAACGATCCAACGATCCAGCAGTTTGGATAAGAACGAAACGCTTGCGTTCGCAACCTTTCCTCTGCAACCTGAACTCCGATTCATGACCTCCGCCATCATTGTTGCGGCCGGAAAGGGAACCCGGATGAGTCCGACTCAGGACAAACTGTTCCTGGAAATTGCCGGCAAACCGGTCGTCGTCCATACCTGGCAGCGGTTCGCCGAGGCGGAGTGCATCGATGACATTATCCTCGTCGTCCGTGATGGGATGCAATCCGCGTTCGAGGAACTGGCAAAAAGGTTCCAACTTGCAAAACCGTTTCGGCTGGTCGCAGGCGGTCCGGAACGGCAGGACTCCGTCTGGAACGGACTCGAAGCGGCCGGGGAGGAAACCGAAATTGTGGCCATCCAGGACGCCGCACGGCCTTGCACGAGCGGAAGATTGATTGCGGACACCGTCACGATGGCGCGGGAAAACGGCGCAGCCGTCGCGGCGCAGCCGGTAACGGACACCATCAAAGAGTCTGTGGACGGCAAATCGGTGACGCGCACGCTCGACCGTTCCCTGCTCTGGTCGGTCCAAACCCCGCAGACCTTCCGTATCGAGATCCTCCGTCACGCCTTGTCGGAAGTGCGGAACAGAGGCCTGCTGATCATGGACGACACGGCCGCCTGCGAATTGATCGGCCAACCGGTTCGACTGGTGGCCAGCGCCGAACCCAATCCCAAGGTGACGCGCCGCGAAGACTTGCCCTATGTCGAAATGCTGTTGCGCGATCGAGCTCCGGCTTGATTTCCAGGAGTCGTCCGCATTCCCGGATTCCCGCGTCGCCGCATCCCACCCCCAGCCGATTCCACCTTCTTGCAAACCGGCGGGTTGACCCTTATGGTGAGCCGGAACAGCATTTTGATGTTATGAAACGACGTTTGATCTTCGGGCTGGTGACGGTTTTGCTGGCGGTCAACCTGCGCATCGGCGCCCGGGTTTACACGCAGTCAGCCCAGGCCGCGCAGAAGGATTCCGCGTATCCCAACCTGAATCTTTTTTCGCAGGTGATGGAGAAAGTGCGGCGGGATTACGTGGACGGCCAAAATCTGAGTTATCAGGATCTGGTCTATGATGCGCTGAAGGGAATGATCGACAAGCTGGATCCGCACAGCGAATTCCTCGACCCGGAAAGATACCAGGAACTTCAGAACGATACGGAAGGACATTTCGGCGGCCTTGGGATCGTGATCGCGATGAAGGATAACTTCGTGACAGTCATCGCGCCCATGGAAGACACGCCGGGTTCCCGGGCCGGAATCCTCTCGGGCGACCGCATCGTCAAGATCGAGGGCAGGAGCACCGAGAACATGAATCTGCAGGATGCCGTCAACGTGCTCCGCGGCGATCCAGGCACGGAGGTGACCATCACGATCCTGCGCCCGTCCACGGGCCAAGTGAAGGACTACAAGCTGGCGCGCGCGATTATCAACGTGGACATGATCAAGGACATCAGCGGCAAGAAGGAATTTCCGCTCGGCGACGACAAGATCGGGTATGTCCGTCTCGTGCAATTCGGCGACAAGACCGGCGATGAACTGGAGGCGGCGTTGAAAAAGCTCAAGGCGCAGGGGATGCAGGCGCTCGTTCTGGATCTCCGCTGGAACCCGGGCGGGCTCCTCGACGAGGCGGTGGAGGTTTGCGAAAAATTCCTCCCGCGCAACCAGCTCGTGGTGTCCACCGAAGGCCGCAACGCCAGTCAGAACAGCGTTCGCCGCGCCAGCGGGCACGGGGATGAACTGCTCAACCGGGACGGCTCTCCGATGCCCATCGTCGTGCTCGTCAATCCGTGGAGCGCGAGCGCGTCGGAAATCGTCGCCGGCTGCCTGCAAGACCTGCATCGCGCCATCGTTCTGGGGGAACGGACCTTCGGCAAAGGCTCGGTCCAGAGCATTATTCCGCTCGATGACGGCTCCGCATTGCGGCTGACGACCGCCAAATACTATACGCCCAGCCACAAGGTCATTCACGAGGTGGGCATCACTCCCAACGTGATCGTCCCCGTCACCGACGACGAGGATCGCGACATGCAACTCAAGCGCACTCCGGGCGGGATGGAGACCCTCGATGAAACCAATCGCAATCGGGTGATGAACGAACGCGACCTCCAGTTGGACCGCGCCACGGACCTCCTCAAAGGCATCCTTCTCTTCACGGAACGATCGCCGGGTCGATCGGGTGGAACGGAGGGCAACATGGCGGCGCTGCAGAAAAGCGCGAAGTGAGAAGCGCGGGCGGACGGGGATCCCGGGCTCCGGTCCCTGCCCTCCCGCCTCGAGCGTCCCATGATCCTGCTTGCCTTCGAAACCTCCTGCGATGAAACCAGCGCCGCGGTGATTCAGGACGGTCGTGTTCTCTCGACCCTGGTGTCCTCGCAAATCCGGTTGCATTCGGAATACGGGGGCGTCGTGCCGGAACTCGCCGCGCGGGAGCATTTGCGGAACTGGATGCCGGTCGCCCAGGGTGTCCTGCGCGACGCGCGGGTTGCGCCCTCGCAGTTGGACGCCGTCGCCGCCACGCGGGGACCGGGATTGCCGAGCGCGCTGATGGTTGGGTTCAAGGCGGCCCAGGCGATGGCGTTCGCCCTGCAGCGGCCCTTTGTGGGAATCCACCATCATGAAGCGCACCTCTATTCGCCCTGGATCGCCGGCCATCCGCCCGCGGCGGATTTCGCGGCTTTTCAACCCAACGTCTCGCTCATCGTCAGCGGCGGCCACACGATGCTCGTGAAGGTCGAGAGCGAACTGAAACACCGCCTTCTCGGCGCCACGGTGGACGACGCCGCCGGCGAGTGCTTCGACAAAATCGGCAAGCTGATGGGCCTTCCCTACCCGGCCGGGCCGGAGATCGACCGGTTGGCGGAGCGCGGCAACCCGGGCGCATTCGATTTCCCGCGGCCAATGATCCATGATGTGAACGATGATTTCAGTTTCAGCGGATTGAAAACCTCCGTGCGCTATTTTCTCCGCGACCACCCCGGCCTCACGGAAGACCTTCAGGCTTTGAGGGACGTGTGCGCGAGTGTTCAGGCCGCCATTGTGGACGTGTTGGTGGCAAAGACGCTCCGGGCCGCCAGCCGGATGCGGGTTGGGTGCGTGACGGCCTCCGGGGGTGTGACGCGCAACAACTCCCTGCGCCTCCGGCTCAAGTCCGCCTGCGAACAGTCAGGTCTCGACT
>JBEKFT010000326.1:0-3250 GCA_050013175.1 Verrucomicrobiota bacterium | reverse complement strand
TCCAACTTCCCGGGACCGACATGATTTGCAGCATTCCGTGCCCGAACCGTGAGGTCGTGGTCGCCCCGGAAGCCATCGCGGCGACTTTGCGGTCGAAGAAACGGTGCAAGCTCTGGACGATCCTGTTGGGCAGCTTCCGCTCCAGCTCCATGCCGCTGTGATACATGGCAAAGAGCCGGCCATCGTAGAAAAACTGAATAAGTACCATCCACGCCTTGATCAGCCTGCGCATCTCGCGCGAGTAGGAGGGCAGGTCGTCCAGGTGTTCGACGAGGATTTCCGCCGAATGCAGGGCCAGAAACACGCCCGGAGACAGCATGGGATCGACAAAGCCAAAAGCGTCGCCCGTCATCACCCAGCCCGGCCCGTGGCCGCGATCGGAAACCAGTTGGTAGTTGGTATAGGTGGCGATCTCGGTGATCCGGCGGCGTCCCTTGCCCGCGGCGGCCAGCACGGGATCACGGCTGATGGCCGCTTCCAGCCGCTCCTCGGCGGTTGTCCCGAGTTGCGCCGCGTCCTCTTTGTTCATCACCACGCCTACCGAAAGGCAGTCGCGCAGCGGGATGCGCCAGCCCCAGCCCGCCGCCAACCTGCCGATGATGACCTGCCCTCGAGGAGGTTCTTCGATGAAACCCTCGTAGTGGGCGAAGTAGGCGACATCTTTTCGCGGCCCGACTTCCGAGGGAATCTCCATCGTCCGCGCAAAGAGACGGCTGCGCCCGGTGGAATCGACCAGCAAATCCGGCTGCCGGCCGCGGAGCCACGGCGCCTGCGCCAGCGTTTCCCCGGCCAGCCGCAGACCGTCCAGGCCCACCCGCTCGATCTTCGCCCGCGCGCGGACGCGCTTCGCACCCAGCTCATCGGCGCGAGCGTCGAACAAACGGTCGAACGCCGGCCGCGGCGAATTATAGGCGTAGGTCGGCACCGTCGAGCCGGCCAACGATTGGAAACAAAATTCGACCTTCTCGTCCACGCCGAAGGTGAAACTGACGCCCGGCTTGACCTGGCAGATCGCGGCGGCGCGCTCTTCCAGTCCCAGTTTCCGCAACACGGGCACAACCGCCGGTATCAGCGATTCGCCGACGATCAGGTCCGGACGCCTGCCATCGTCGAAAATGGTTGCCTCGACCCCTTTCATCGCAAGCAACGAAGCGAGCGTCGCGCCCGCCGGGCCGCTGCCGATAATGCCGACGGTTTGGATTGGATTTCTAATGGGCAGATAATTGGTTATTTGCGGCTCCCCCATGGGAGCACAATCAGTTGTTTGGTTCGGCGACGAAAAGTACTTGCCGGGCGGATGAGGTCAAGTGCGAATCACGAGCAAAGACGCTCGCCGAGGCTAATTCATGAAGGTGGCGATATCGGGGTGGCGACGGCTCGTCGCCAGCGAGCTTGCTTGCAAGAAACTCCAGAGATCCTGGCGACGAGCCGTCGCACCTGTGATGAATCAGCCCTGGTTAATGTGAGGGACGCTTCATCTGGCGACCTCAGCCCGAACCGAACGTGCCGGGCGGCGGTCGAGTTCCCGCCACCATCTCCACCAGCGGAACGAGTCGGCCACGGGCTGGATATGGCTGGTGCGGGCGCGCCCGATGACGCGGACCGGCACAAACTCAACCGCACACCCCGCCGTGACGAAGGCCATCAATGTTTCCGATTCAACCTCGAACCGTTCCGTCTTCAGAGGCAGGGCCGCCCACGTCGCCAGGTGGAGGAGCCGATAGCCGCATTGCGTGTCGGGCAGATGCCTGCCGGAGTGCCGGGACAATCGGCGGCTCATCCAGCGGTTTACCTGCCGGCGCAGCCAGGGAATTGCCGGCGCGTCTGGCATCCGGTTGCCCACCACCAGCGATGCCCCGCTCTCCCGTGCGCACCGCAGGAATGACGGCAAATCGTCCGGAGCATGCTGGCCGTCGCCATCGAGAGTGACGGCCCATTCAAAGCCCAATTTCAGCGCCAGTGACAACCCGGTCCTGAGCGTAGTGCCTTTGCCCCGGTTCCTTTCATGGCGGACCACGACCGCCCCCGCCCCTTCGGCCAGCGCCGCCGTGTCATCCGTCGAACCATCGTCCACAACGATCACGCAGGGCAGATGTTCGCGCACCGCCGGCACCAGTGCGGCGAGGCTGGCACCCTCGTTGAAACAAGGGATCACCCCAGCGCAATTTGTCGATCCAGGCATGCGGCCATCTTGAGTTGAACCGGACCGGGAATCGAGGGAAAACCGGCCCGGGCACGCGGCCGCCACGGATTTGGAAAGCGACAAAAAAGTTGCATAATTTCTTGACGCGCCATTGATGATTGGCCATGAAGGCCTTCATCCCCCACCACAGCCTGAGCGGCGGCAAGTTCCACCACGTCGTCGTCACCTTTGACAAAGACGGCAAGGTGAAGAGCTGGTCTTCCAACACTCAAGGCGAGTAATGAAAGCCGGAGCGCGGCTGTGAGCCGCATTGCTTAATACGTCAAGAACGGCATAGCTTGTTCCATCGCCTCCTGCCGAGCGAACCTGCCGCGGGTCGCAGACCCGCAGCCCTGTTGGCGCGCGGCTCTGTGAGCCGCAGCACCTAACACATCAAGAACGGCACAGCCTGTACCTTCGCGTCCTGCCCGTCAAAGCTCCTGCGGGTCCGCGACCCGCACTCCTAACTCCGACCTTAATGGTGTCAATCCAGAACCACGAAATCCGTTTGCGATCCGCTCACCGAATGCGCAAGGGGGCGTTATCGTAATCTCAACGTAGCCCGTGAGTCGTCCTTTCATCTGAGCCGTCCAAGCGGTTAGAGCGTCCGGTGCCCTGTCTCAGGGAAGAACACCGATGAACTTGACACGATTGGTTAGGGACACATTGCCTGCGGCGTCCAACGCGAATGCTCGCACCAGATTCGTCCCGGAGATAACGGTCAGATTCGTGGCGCTCCAGTTTGTGAAGCTGTTGGCTGTTTCAGCCTCAGCCCAGCCGTTGGTGTTGATTTGAAACCAGACATCGGCCACGCCCACATTATCATGGGCTTTTCCGGTCACAGTGATGACAGAGTTGGTCCACTTCTTGTTCACTGTCGGGAACTTGATCACATTTACCGGTCTCGCCACATCCATGAAATTGGCGATGATTGTGAGATTTGAGGACATCGTGAACGTGAGTGTCCGGTTAGTGCTCATCGGCACGCCACCACTCCAGTAACCGAAGGCAAAGCCTCGGTCTGCCATTGCTTTCATTTTTATTGTTTTGATCGTGGCCATGGCGGTG
>JBEKFT010000325.1:0-3251 GCA_050013175.1 Verrucomicrobiota bacterium | reverse complement strand
TTGACCGGCTATGAACTGACGCATGGTTCCCGGCTGGCGCTCCACAAGTTTGGCTGGCGCTTCCTGGCCGGCTCCGAATGGAACCCCGTCAGCGAACAGCTCGGCGCGCTGCCATTCATCTTCGGCACCCTGGTTTCATCCGTGATCGCCCTCCTCATCGCGGTGCCGCTCAGCATCGCCACGGCGGTTTATCTGACCGAACTGGCGCCGCAATGGCTGCGCCAGCCCCTGACCCTGTTCATCGAACTGCTGGCGGCCGTGCCCAGCGTGATTCTCGGTCTGTGGGGAATTTACGTGATGGTGCCGTGGCTGCGGGAGCACCTGTTCCCGCTGCTCAAGACAACCTTCGGATTTTTGCCGCTGTTTCAAGGCCCGATCTACGGCGTCAGCATACTGGCCGGCGGCATCATCATCGCCATCATGATCGTGCCGATCATCACCTCCGTTTCGCGGGAAATCCTCCGCTCCGTGCCGGGTCTGCAGCGCGAGGCGGCTTACGCGCTCGGCGCCACGCGCTGGGAAGTCACCCGGATCGCCGTGCTGGGCTACGCCAAAAAGGGCCTGTTCGGAGCGGTGATTCTCGGCCTGGGCCGCGCGCTGGGCGAAACCATGGCGGTGACGATGGTCATTGGCAACACCCCGCAGATCAAGGCGTCGCTGTTCGCGCCGGGTTACACCCTGGCGAGTGTCATCGCCAACGAGTTCACCGAAGCGACCACGGACGTTTACCTGAACGCGCTGTTCGAGATCGGCCTCGTGCTGCTGGGCGTGACCATCCTTGTGAACGTGGCGGCGCAGCTCCTGTTAAAAACCTTCGGCGGCCCGGGCGTGAAACCGCAGAATTGACGCCCCTGATGAACGCATCCAACCACCGCTGGCGCAAATTCAAGAACGTCCTGATGCAGGCGGTGGCCCTGGCGTGCGCCTTGCTGGTCGTCGCGCCGCTCGGCCTGGTGTTCTACCACCTCGTCAAATCCGGTATCGGCTCCGTGAACTGGGCCTTCTTCACGCAACTGCCCAAACCGGTCGGCGAAAGCGGCGGTGGCATGGCCAATGCCATCGCGGGCACCTTCATCCTGCTCGGCCTGGCGGCCCTGATCGGCGTGCCGGTGGGCGTGCTCGGCGGCGTCTATCTGTCCGAATACGGCTCGTCACGGCTGAACTGGTGGATCCGTTTCGCGGCGGACGTTCTCAACGGCGTCCCGTCCATCATCTGGGGCATCGTCGTTTACGCCCTGGTGGTCGTCCCCATGAAGGGCTTCTCCGCGTGGGCCGGCGGCATCGTGCTTGGCATGATGATGATCCCCCTCATCATGCGGACGAGCGAGGAAGTGCTGCAACTCGTCCCGAACGGCTATCGGGAGGCGTCGCTCGCCCTTGGCATCCCGCGATGGCGGACGATCGTCCAGATCGTCCTGCGCACCGCGATGAAAGGAATCGTCACCGGCGTGTTGCTGGCGCTGGCGCGGGTGGCCGGCGAAACGGCGCCGTTGCTGTTCACGGCATTCGGCAACCGCTTCTGGAATCACAGCCTGTCAGACCCGATCGCCGCGCTGCCGCTGCAGATTTTCAACTATGCGATTTCCCCATATGACGACTGGCATCGGCAGGCCTGGGCGGGCGCCCTCGTGCTGCTGCTCCTGATCATCGCTGTCAACGTGGGCGTGCGTTTTCTGACCCGCGATCGCTTCCAGAAGCCCGCATGAATTTGACCATGACTCCCCAGGAAGATAAACCCGCACCCGCGCCGCCCGTGGAGCCTCCGGCGGCTCCCGTTCGCGTCGAAGCGCCCGCCGCGCCGCAGCCACGGGCCGCCGCGGAACCTCCCGCCGCGGCGCCCGCGCTCACCGTCGGGAATCTCTCCGTGTATTTCGGCGCGACGCAGGTGCTCAAGAGTGTATCGCTCGATGTTGCCGCGCACGCCGTGACGGCGATCATCGGGCCCAGCGGCTGCGGGAAATCGACGTTTCTGCGCTCCCTGAATCGGATGCATGAACTGGTGCCGGAAGCCCGCATGGAGGGGGAAATCCGCTTGTTCGGGCAGGATATTTGCAGTCCCGGCGTGGAGCCCGTGACCGTCCGCCGCCGCATCGGCATGGTGTTCCAGAAATCCAATCCTTTCCCCACCATGTCCATTGCCGAAAACGTCACGGTGGGTTTGCGCCTGAACGGGGAGCGGCGCCGGTCGGTGCTGAACGACCGCACGGAGCAATCCTTGCGCATGGCGGCCTTGTGGGATGAAGTCAAGGACCGGCTGGGCGCGCCGGCGATCAGCCTTTCCGGCGGCCAGCAGCAGCGCCTCTGCATCGCCCGGGCGCTGGCGGTGCAGCCCCAGGTGTTGCTCATGGATGAACCGGCTTCGGCATTGGACCCGCTGGCCACGTCGAAAATCGAAAGCCTGATTCTGGAGTTGAAAAAAGAGTACACCATTGTCATCGTCACCCACAACATGCAGCAGGCGGCACGTGTTTCGGATTATACCGCGTTTTTCTACCTTGGCGAACTCGTCGAGTTCGGTCCGACAGCGAGGATGTTTACCAGCCCGGCGAAGAAGCGCACGGAGGACTATGTCACGGGCCGGTTCGGTTGAGTCCGTTTGAGTTATGGAACCCCACTTCAACACAGGATTGGAAGCCCTGAAACAGAAACTGCTGACGATGGCCAGCCATGCCGAGACGGCCGTCAACGAAGCCCTTCGGGCGCTGGTCGAGCGGGATTACGAACTTGCGCTGCGGGTCAAGGAGGATGATCGCATCCTGGATCAGTTCGAGCTCGAGATCGACAACATGGCGATTCTTCTGCTCGCCCAGGCTCCGTTGGCCAGCGACCTGCGCTTTGTCACCGTGGCCATGAAAATTTCCCAGAACCTCGAGCGGGTGGGGGACGAGGCGTCCAAAATCGCCAAGCGGGCCAGGGATTTAAGCCAGGAACCGCCTGTCAAGGTGCAATTGGACCTGCCGCGCATGGCCGCTCTCGCCCTGGGCATGCTCAAGAATGCCCTGGATGCCTTTGTCAACCGCGACCCCGCTGCGGCTCGCGACGTTGTCCCGCGAGACAAGGAGGTGGACGCGCTGAACCGGCAGATCAATCGCGAGTTGGCGGAGCACATGATGGACAACCGGGATACCATCATCCGTTGCCTGAGCCTGATCATCGTCTCCAAGAGCCTCGAACGCATCGCCGACCACGCCAAGAACGTCGCCGAGGAAGTCGTTTATCTCTACGAAGCCCAGGACATCCGGCACCCGGCC
>JBEKFT010000324.1:0-3253 GCA_050013175.1 Verrucomicrobiota bacterium | reverse complement strand
GTCGCCAGGATCCTTTGAGTTTCTGTAAGCTGACTGGCGACGAGCCGTCGCCACGCCCGTATCGCCGCCTTGAGGAATCAGCCCTGCCTCGGCAGGTAGTATTTCTCCGCGTATTCCTTCACCATCCGCTCGGTGGTGAATCGCGGCACGACGGTGACCATGGCGCGTCGAATGCGCTGGATCCACTGCCGCGGGATGCCCTGGGCATCGCGATTGAAGAAGAGCGGGACGATCTGTTCCGTCAGCGTGCGATACAGGTTGGCGCTGTCCACCCGGTCCTGCTCCTCGACCGAGTCCGCGTGGGCGTCCTCGCCGATCGCAAATCCGTTCGTGCCGTCGTAGCCTTCGCGCCACCAGCCGTCGAGGATGCTGAGGTTCAGGCAGCCGTGGCAGCCGGCCTTCATGCCGCTCGTGCCGGAGGCTTCCAACGGGCGGCGCGGGTTGTTGAGCCAGACATCGCAGCCGGACACCATCTGGCGCGCGACGTGGATGTCGTAATTCTCGATGAACACGAGGCTGCCCTGGAAATCGCTGTATTTGCTGAGATGAATGATCTGCTGGATGTAACGCTTGCCGTCGTCGTCCCGCGGATGCGCCTTGCCCGCGAACACGAACTGCACCGGCCGCGCCTTGTCGCGGGTCAGGCGGACGATGTTCTCGATCTGCTGGAAAATGAGCGGCGCGCGCTTGTAAGTGGCGAACCGGCGGCCGAAACCGATCGTCAACGCGTCGCAATTCAGAAGCGAGTCAAAGACGATGTAATCGCCGTGCGCCAGACGCTGGCCCTGGATCAACAGGCGGCGGCGGCAGAATTCGACGAGCTCGCGGCGCAATTTGTATCGCAACGCCCAGAGTTCCTCGTCGGAAATGAATTCCGGATCGGCGATCTTCTGCCAGAATTCAGGCGAGTTGATCCGGCTGGACCAGTCGGAAGCCGCAGGCTCCGGCGACGTGGCGGCCTGGCCCGAATGCTCCGCAAACTTTTGCCGCCAGAACCGGCGAACCGGCCCTTTCATCCATCCGAGCAAATGAATGCCGTTGGTGATGTGGCCGATGGGGACCTGCTCGGCGGTTTTGTCGGGATACAGCGATTTCCACATGTGTCGGCTGACGCTGCCGTGGAGCTCGCTGACGGCGTTTGCGGCGCGCGACAATTTGAGCGCCAGCACGGTCATGCAGAAAGGTTCGCTTTCGTTCTTCGGGTCCACCCGGCCCAAAGCCATGATGTGGGAAAATGGCGTCCCCAGTTTCGTGCGGAATTCGTGCAGCGCATAATCCACCAGGGTAGGCGTGAACCGGTCGTGGCCCGCCTCGACCGGGGTGTGGGTGGTGAAGATGCATTCGGCCTTGGTCTGGGCGATGGCGTCGTGGAAGCTTTTTCCGGCGGCCATCTTTTCGCGAACGAGCTCGAGCGTGAGAAAGGCCGCGTGGCCTTCGTTCATGTGAAACACCGAGGGTTGCACGCCCAGGGCGCGCAACAGGCGCACCCCGCCGATCCCCAGCAGCACCTCCTGCATGATCCGCGTGGTGCTGTCCCCGCCATAAACCCGCAGTGTCAGGTCGCGGAAATGCTGTTCGTTCTGCGGCAGGTTGGTGTCGAGCAAATAGACCGGAACACGGCCCACGTTCACGCGCCAGACGCGGAAGGAGACCCGGTGCATGTCAATCTCGACCTGGCACACCAGGGGCTCGTCCTTCTTGGCGGGGTTCATCACCGGCTCGATCGGCAGGTTTTTAGGGTCCAACAACGTGTAATACTCCGTCTGCCAGTTGTTCGAATCGATGGCCTGCTGGAAATAGCCTTCGCGATAGAAGAGGCTGATGCCGATGAAGCCCAAGCCGAGTTCGCTGGCGGACTTGGCGTGGTCTCCGGCCAGAACCCCGAGGCCGCCGGCCGCGATGGGCAGCGTTTCATGAAAGCCGAACTCCGCCGAGAAGTAGGCCACGGGATTGCGGTGAAGCGACGGGGCATGTTGATGGCCCCACGTGGTCAGATCGGCCAAATAAGCGTCGAAAGCCCGGAGCACTGCGCGGACGTTCCCCGCCAGATAAAGGTTCTGAAGCCGGGCGCGGAGTTCGGAATCCGAAACTTCGTGCAGAATGGCCACTGCATTGTGATACAGGTTCATCCAGCAACGCGGGGAGAGCTCGGCAAAAACCTCCTGGGCGTCCTGGTCCCACGTCCACCAAAGGTTCCGTGCCAGCACGTGCAGCCCCTCTGTCAGTTTCGTCAGTTCTTCACTCGTCAGCGGTTTATTCGACATAACTTCTCGGTCTCGCTCTACTCCGAACTTCCCGTTCCGTCGCGGTTTACGGTACAAAACCCGCCGCGGACATCGCAAATACATTTCCCATTATCAACCGCCACGCTAGGATGCCGCCACCGGAACAAGACGATGCGAAGCAGTTTTTCAGCCAAGCCGGCTCCGCGAGAATGGATTTTCCCCGAAAGGGGCGCCTTATGAAAAAGTACCGCCACGTGCTCGCGATCGGCATCCAGAACAACCTGACGTACCGGTTCAATTTCCTGGCGCGGACGCTCTTCGGGTTCATTCCACTGCTCGCCATGCTCTACCTGTGGCGGACGATTTATTCCGGCAAAGGGCCCGGAGCCAGCATCGGCCCCTATACGTATGCGGAAATGGTCTCCTACTACCTTCTCGCCTCGATCGTCGATGCGCTGACGGCGGTGAATGAAGACGACTGGCAAATCGCCGCCGACATCAAGGATGGCAATATCAGCCAGTTTCTGGTCAAGCCAATCGATTATCTCACGTACCGGCTTTGCCTGTTCTTCTCCGGCCGGATGACCTATCTGGCGGTGGCCGCGGCGCCCCTGGCGGTGTTCGTTCTTTGTTTTCACCATTACTTCGTGGTGCCCCACGGCGGGGTCCAAGTCGGGCTGTTCCTGGCCTCGTGCGCCTTGACAGCGCTGCTCCAGTTCTTCATGTCCTATGCCATGGCGATGCTGGCGTTCTGGGTGCTGGAGGTTTCGACGTTTATTTTCATCCTGTTCGCGTTCGAATACATCGCCAGCGGACATTTGTTCCCTCTGGATATTTTGCCACCGGCCGTCGAACGGCTGCTGTATTTCACCCCCTTCCCGTACCAGCTCTACTTTCCGGTCGCCGTTTACATGGGCAAGGTGGCCGGTCCCGCGCTGGCGCAGGGGCTGCTGATCCAGGTTGCCTGGGTCGTCGGGACCTACCTCCTCGCGCGCTTCGCCTGGAACCGCGGCATCCGGAAATACGCC
>JBEKFT010000323.1:0-3255 GCA_050013175.1 Verrucomicrobiota bacterium | reverse complement strand
CCTTGAGCTGCTGGACCTGTTGAAGCTGCCGGACAATGAGAGGTATTTTTCGTTCAACCAGCTCAAAGACAGGCTGGGCGAGCTCGACAAGCAGGGCGAGCGCATCGAGAAGATCGATTCCGGCGACCGCACCGCTTTTGAAAAGCAAGTGGTCCGGCTGCAAAACGCCATCCTGCTTTACCAGCGGCTGAAGGTGACCCTGCGTCCGCCGGACTCGGACGATCTGGCCGCGGAATTGGTCCAGTATCAAAAGTCGATCGATCCGGGACTGGCGGCGTTGCGGGCGAGGGATGCCGGCGGGAAGTATGACAGGAAGGTACTCGAGGATTTTGTCGGGCGGTTTTCGGGTTTCGACACGATGGCGCGGTACGCCTATGCGCTGGTGGTGCCGCCGGAACATCCTGAATTGTCGCGGGAGCAATGGCAGAGCGCCGGCACGAACCTGATGCAGGCCGCTCGCGGCGAGGCGCTGAGCCCGGCGGTGGGTTATTACGCCTCGATGGTGACCGCGTATCGCAGCGACAGGCCGGACGACTTCAACAACACACTGCGGGATTACAACCAGTGGCTGCGCGGGAAATTCACGCCCGAGGTGAACAAGGGGGCGCGCGAATCGTTCTACAACGATTTGCAGGCATTCTACAAGGCGCTGGTGATTTATGTGCTGGCCTTCGTGCTGGCGTGCGTCTCCTGGTTCAACCGGTCCGAAGTCTTGCGGCGCTCCGCGTTTTATCTCATCGTCCTCGCCCTGGTCCTTCACACCGCCGGCATCGTGTTCCGGATGGTGCTGGAAGGCCGTCCGCCCGTCACGAATCTCTACTCCTCGGCCGTCTTCATCGGCTGGGCTGCCGCCGTGCTGGGGCTGGTGCTGGAACGGCTGTATCGGGACGGGTTGGGCGCCGCGATCGCCTCGCTGGTCGGGTTTGTCACGCTGGTGATCGCTCACAATCTCGCGCTGGCCGGCGACACGATGGAAATGCTCCGGGCCGTGCTCGACACCAATTTCTGGCTCGCCACCCACGTGGTCACCGTGACCCTGGGCTACGCCTCGACGTTTGTGGCGGGAATGCTGGCGATCTTCTACATCCTCCGCGGGGTATTCACCCGCACCCTGGACGAGCAGACCGGCAAATCCTTGAGCCGGATGGTCTATGGCATCGTCTGTTTCGCCACCCTGTTCAGCTTTATCGGCACCGTCCTGGGCGGCATCTGGGCCGATCAATCGTGGGGCCGGTTTTGGGGTTGGGACCCGAAGGAAAACGGGGCGCTGTTGATCGTGCTGTGGAACGCCGCAATCCTCCACGCGCGCTGGGGCGGTCTGGTGCGCGCGCGAGGCATCATGAACATGGCCGTCTTCGGCAACATCGTCACCAGCTTCTCCTGGTTTGGGGTGAACATGCTCGGCATCGGACTGCATTCCTACGGTTTCATGGACGCCGCGTTCAAATGGCTGATGCTGTTTGTTTGTAGCCAACTGTTGCTCATTGGTGATGGCTTGCTGCCAATGACCTGCTGGCGCAGTGCTGATACGATGAACTTGATCAATGGAAAAGCGGTGCGCTTAATCGCAATCGCGTTTAATCTGCTCGTTCTGGCGGTCGGTTTAGTGGTTGGACCCGACACGATTTGGTGCGGATTTGCTTTGGCCGCTTTCTATGTTTTTGTCTTGGCAATTTCACTGTCTTCCACACGGGCAACACCCACTTTGCCGCCGTCTTCCAATCCCGCCGGTGGCGGCAAGGCTTCTCCCGCGCCGGCTGCGACTTGAGAGTAAAGAGGCATGTCTGGCTTCGCGCATCCTGACGCTGCCCTGGGTTGCAAACAGGCCGGCGCGCGGGTCTGCGACCCGCAGCAACGCTGGCGATGCAATGCGCGAGGGGAAGATCCAAAGCGCCCGGGTTTTCAGACGTCCTGCGGCTCACAGAGCCGCGCGCCGGCGCGCTTTTGAATGCTGCTCGAGTTGTCGGCTGTTCGATTTCAATTCTTGAATTCCTAAATTCCAAACCCCAAGAATCCGACGCTCCTAAAATCTTTGACGGCCCGCCTGTGTTCCCGTAGCGTTAAGAACCTGTTGGAAGGCAATCATGATAGGTTTTATCGTAAGAAAGATCATCGGCTCCAAGAACGACCGCGAGCTGAAGAAAATCACCCCCATGGTGGGCAAGATCAACGCTTTTGAGGCCGAATTGCAGAAGGTCTCCGACGAAGTCTTGCGCCAGAAGACGGCCGCATGGAAGGAGGAGCTTTCCAAAATCCAGGACAAGGATGAACTGGCGCGCCGGCTCAATGAGCTCCTGCCCGAAGCGTTTGCCGTGGTGAAGAACACGTGCCGCCGCCTGCTGGGCCAGGAAATCACCGTGCGCGGTCATCCGCTCAAATGGGAGATGGTTCCATTCGACGTGCAACTCATCGGCGGATACGCGCTGCACACGGGGCGCATCGCCGAAATGGCGACCGGGGAAGGCAAGACGCTGGTGGCCACCCTCCCGGTGTACCTCAACGCGCTCACCGGGCGCGGCGTTCACGTCGTCACCGTCAACGATTACCTCGCCGCGCGCGACGGCGAGTGGATGGGGGCGGTTTACAAGTTTCTCGGCCTCACGGTCGGCTGCATCCTGCACGACCAGTCGCCGCGCGTCCGCCGCGAGCAATACGCGTGCGACATCACCTACGGCACCAACGCCGAGTTCGGCTTCGATTATCTTCGCGACAACGGCATGGCGCAGCGCAAGGAGGAACAGGTGCAGCGCGGCCATTACTTCGCCATCGTGGACGAGGTGGATTCGATCCTCGTCGATGAAGCGCGCACGCCGCTCATCATCAGCGGCCCCGCGGTGGTCACGTTCGACGAGCAATACGGGCAATACAAACCGCTGGTCGAATCGCTGGTCCGCGCGCAGGAGCGGTTGTGCGCCCGCTTCCTCTCCGAGGCCGGTCAGGTGCTCCCCAAACTCCGTCCCGAGGGCGGCCCAGCCCCCGAGAACGCCGAAGCGCTCGAAAGGGAGGCGGGCCTGCTCCTGTTTCGCGTCAAGGTGGGCGAGCCGAAATCCCAGGGATTGATGACGATTCTTGAAAACCCGGACAATCTCCGGCTGATGAACCAGGCGGAATTGCTGCTCCACGGCGACCAGAAAAAGACGGAGCTGTATGCCGAAAAGGAACAGCTTCTCTTCGCCATCGACGAAAAGAGCAACGAGGCGGATCTGACGGAGAAGGGGCGCACTTTTCTCAGCCCGAAGGATCCCGATGCCTTCA
>JBEKFT010000322.1:0-3255 GCA_050013175.1 Verrucomicrobiota bacterium | reverse complement strand
TGGCCGAGCGCAAAAAAACATGGCAGCCCGTGAAGCGCGAGCTCAGCGGCTGGCTGGCGCGTTACCGCAAGCTCGTCACCAACGCCAGCCGCGGCGGAATTCTGAGCGCCTGAAGCAAGACATCGAGCAACCGGTCCAGTTGCCCGCGACTGTGTTCGCTCGACAGGACGAATCGGAAATATCCTTCCGCCGGCCCGCCGGGATATCTGAGGAACGGCGGATAAATTCCCGCGGCCAGCAGTCGTCGTTTCAAATCGGCAATCTTTCGGCCGCTCGAAAAATGGACCGGGACAACCGGACCGGGCGCCTGGGGCAGAGCAAATCCGGCGTTCCGGAGCGCGTCTTTCACGTCGCTTGTGTTTTGAAGCAGACGCCGGCGCAAACAACCGTCACTTTTTAGAATCCTCAGCGCAGTCAAAGCCGCGTTGGCCAGCGGCGGCGGCAACGGTGTGCAGCCAAGAAAGAGCCGGCTTCGCGTCAGAATCTTATTCCGCAGCGCGCGCGAACCAAGCACCGCTCCGCCGTAAACTCCAAAGGCTTTGCTCAACGTGATGCACTGGACGATCCAGCGCCGGCCAACGCCTTCGGCTTCGGGGGTTCCTTTGCCGGTGTTGCCCAGGACGCCGGCGCCGTGCGCGTCGTCCACGACGATCAACCCGTCCCGGGGCAGGCTTCTCAAATACGCCCCGAGCGGGGCGACTGATCCGTCCCATGAAAACATTCCATCCGTCAGCGCGAGCAGTCGCGCGCCGCGACCGCAGCGCGCGACGGTTCTTCCGAAGTTCTCGGGATCGCGATGTCGGAATTTCAGCACCGGACAATCCAACAGATGCGCGGCGTCCAGCAGGGCCGGATGCGCCCGTTCGTCCACCAGGATGTGGGAGTATTCTCCAGCCAGGGTCTGTGCAACCACGAGTGTTGACACGTATCCCGTGGGCACCAGAAGAGCGTCTTCAGCCTCAAAAAAGCCGGCCAATTCGCGCTCCAGGATCCGGTAGATTGCGTGATTACCGGTCGTCAGGCGGGACGCGGCCACGTTGAGCCCGAACTTTTCCAGTCCCTCCCGCGCCGCCTTCAGGACGGTGGGATGGCTGGAGAGACGGAAGTAGTCGCAGCCGGAAAAGCAGGAGAGCTTGCGGCCGCGATAACGGACATAGGTGCGGTCCACCTGTTGGAGCGGTTCTGGCTCGGTCATCGCTGACATGGCCGCCTACTCCAGCTTCTTGAGGATTTTTTCGAAACCGCCTTCGATGGGCTCGATCTCGATCCGTCCGCCGGATTTTTTCACGGGAGGTTGCGTTGGATCCGGCTTTCCTCCCGCAACAGGTGTGCTGGGCATTGGCGGGAGAGGATCCGTTGCGGGAGGGATGTCGGACGGCTCGCCATCCGGCGGCTCCGGATGCTCGTCCGGAATGTGCCACTTTTTCCGGCTTTCCAGCCAGGCTCGATAGCGTTGAAAGCTCCACATGCCATGGTCCGCTCCGGTTTCCAGCGCGGAGCTGATCTTGAAGAAATCGCGGTTCCGGATGAAGTTTTTGACGGCATGGGAAGCCATGAGGACTTCGCACTCGGGGACGCGGATCTTCAACTCGGGACGGTATAGAAGCCGCTGGGAAATCACCGCCAGCAGACAATCGGCCAGTTGCGCGCAAACGCCGCTCTGGATTTCGGCCGGGAACGCGGAAGCGACCCGTTGAAGCGCCTCGGCGCAGTTCGAGGAGTGGACGGTGCTGAGAACCAGATGGCCGGTTTCCGACGCGTTCAGCGTCAGCCGCATCGTCTCCGGTTCGCGCATTTCGCCCACCATGAGGACGTCCGGGTCCTCCCGCAGCGCATCCAGCAACGCCTGCTCAAAGCCGGGTGTGTCGCGACCGACCTCGCGCTGGCGAATGTAGGCGCGGCGCGGACGGAAGGTGTATTCGATCGGGCTTTCAATCGTCACGATGTGCCGTGTGTCGGTCAAATTGATCTCCTGGATCAGGGCCGCCAGGGTCGAGGATTTGCCGGAGCCGGTCGGACCGCTCACCAGGACGAGGCCGTGCGGATGCGTGACGAGCTTTTTCAGGTCCGGATGGAGATTGAGCTTTTCGACGGTGGCTTGAAACGGCGCCAGAAGCCGGATGGCGAATCCGATGCCGCGGGAGGTTTGCAGGACATTGATGCGGCACCGCACGCCCTGGAGGGTTCTGGACAGATCGGCGGAGCGGCGCTCGAGAAAATGCGGCCACTGGGCGTCGCCTATGATTTCCCGCGCGAAATTGAACAGATTTTGGGCCGGGATGGGCTCGCCGGCCATGCGCAGCGCGCCGCGGATGCGCATCGCGGGAGCCAGGCCGGCCTCGAGGTGCAGGTCGCTGGCGTCCTGCTGCCGGGCGGTTGCGATCAACGATTCCAGGTTCATTCGGTGAACTTACAGGCGATGCGGCAAAAACACAAAAGCATGGCGCAAAAATCTCCGGCTCAGCAGCTCGTCGGCACCTCCTGGAGCACCTCGATGCAGTGCGGGATCGCGTCGGCGACAAACCCCAGGCATTCCACGGCGCCGCCCGGCTTGCCGGGCAGGCAGATCACCAGCGATTTTCCCACCACGGCAGCCAGGTTCCGGGACAGAATGGCGTTGGGCGTGATCCTCATGGATTCCCGGCGCATGGCTTCGCCGAACCCGGGCAGCTCTCGCACCGCAATGGCGCGGACGGCCTCCGGGGTCACGTCGCGCAACGCCACCCCCGTTCCGCCCGTGGTCAAAACAAGCTGGCAGCCCTTGCGGATGTGCTCGCGGATGGCCCGCTGGATTTCCCGCGTCTCATCAGGAACCACCGCCTCGGCCAGCACCCGCCAGCCGCCGCTTTCGGCTGCCTTTCTCAAGGCCGGCCCGCCCAGGTCGTCGTACTCACCGCGGGCAGCGCGGTCCGAGACGGTAATGATGCCGGTCAGAATCTGCATTCGCGTCGTCATTTGATAGCCGGATCCGGCGATGGTGGCAAACAGAGATTCGGAAAAAGGGCTCAAGAAGACCTGTGAAAAGCCGATAACGATACAGACAAAATCTTTGTCTCAAATGAACAAAATGGCAATTTCCCTCCCGGGGAACGTGTCGGACAAAAGTCGCGGCAGGGAGTGCTCCGCCATGCAGGCTGCCCTGGCCGGATCAGGCTTTCGCCTCGCTCCTCCAGCTCCAGCAACCCGGGCGGAAAGGGCACGAACATGAACACCGGTTCCGCCAGAACCAACAACCGGGTTCTGATCATCGACGAC